>NZ_JBFUCW010000004.1:0-206339 GCF_056405035.1 Pedococcus sp. P2_A3
TTGTTGTTGAACAGCGTGCTGAGGTTCGTGCCGAGGAGAGCGACGGCGACGATGATGACGATGGCGATGAGGGCAACCATGAGGCCGTACTCCACGGCGGTCGCACCCTTCTCGCGGGAGACGAGCTTGGTGTGCAGCTTTGCGGCGAACTTGTGCATGATGAGTAGTCCTTTCGAGACCAACGGGCGCGGTGGCCGTGTGCCCCGCGGTGAGAAGACTCGCAGTTGCGGCGACGGCAGGTAATCGTCCGTCGTGCCAAGTCGGACCGGCACCTTCGACTCCCCGTTCTCCCCCGAACGGCCGATACCCGGCACCGGACCACTCGCGTAGTGCAGGGTCAGGCTGAGCGTGGCCGAACATGCTGATCGGCCGCCTCCGGCGAGGGGATCGAGGCGGCCTGCGCCTGGGTCCCGTCGCATGGAGGCGACCGATCGATGGGTGCTTGCGGCGGGCGGCGAGGCCCGCCGGCGAGTCAGATGCTGGTCGCGGTGTTGTTGAACAGCGTGCTGAGGTTCGTGCCGAGGAGAGCCACGGCGACGATGATGACGATGGCGATGAGGGCGACCATGAGGCCGTACTCGACTGCCGTTGCGCCTTCTTCCCGGCCGAGGGTCTGCACCTTCAGCTTGGCGGCGAACTTCTGCATGGTCGTGTCCTTTCAGAGTCAGTGAACGCGGAACCGTTGCGTTAGGAAACAGTCCCAGCCCGCGAGATCCGCGATAATCAGCCGTCACGCCAGATCTACTCGGCACCTTCGACTGGACCCTCTCCGCCGATCGGCCGATGACGGTGCGCCTGCGTGCGCGAGTATGAGCAACCTGCGAAGAATGACCGCATGCCCAGGCGCCCCCCACTCCTCCGTCGATCGACGGTCCTGCTGCCTGCGGTGGCGGTGGCGCTGGCCCCGCTGGTGATCACCCGCCCGGTCGGCGACCCCAGCCCCTGGCTGCACCTGCGGGTGGGACAGTACCTCCGACAGGGTGGGGAGTTCGGGCTGCCGGACCCGTGGGCGCCGTTCGCGGCGCACGCCTACGTCCCCACGCAGTGGTTGCCCTCCGTGGTGGTGGCGGTCCTGACGGACCGCTTCGGCCTGGGTGCGGTGGTCTGGGCGAGGGACCTGGGCATCGTCGCGCTGGCCGCCGTGGTCTACCTGGCCGTGCGCGCCGTCGCAGGGCTGAGGATCTCGCTGGCCGTGACCGCCGCGGTGCTGGTCGCGGCGTGGCCGGCCATGACGGAGCGGCCCCAGCTGCTCGGCTTCGTCCTGCTGGCCCCTGTCGTGGCCCTGTGGCAGGCCAGCGCCCGCGACGGGCACGCTCGCTGGTCCCTGGTGCCGCTGACCTGGCTGCTGGCCTGCACCCACGGGGTGTGGTCGCTCGGGCTCGCAGTCGGTGCTGTGTGCGTGGTCGCCTCCCCCTGGCGGCGGGTCGGTCACCGCAGGCTGGTGGCGGTGTGGGTGGCCAGCCTGGTCTCGACCGCCCTGACGCCCCTGGGTCCCAAGCTCCTCCTCACGCCGTTCCAGGCCGGGTCGAACGGCCGGCAGTTCGTCGAGGAGTGGCTGCCGTCGTCGGCCCGCGACCCCCACGTGGCCGTCGCGCTCGGCCTCGCCGCGGTGCTCATGGCCATCTGGTTGTTCCAGCCTGACCGGCCATCGCCCTGGGAGGTCCTGCTCCTCCTGCTGTCGATCGCCCTGACGCTCTCGATGCAGCGCACGGTGGCGGTCGCGGCCCTGGTGCTGGCGCCGATGGTGGCCAGGGCCTGCGCTGCGCGCTGGGGGTCGCAGCTGCACGCAGGCCCGCCACCGCGCAGGGAGCAGGGCGCCCTCCTGGCCGGTCTGCTGGTGGCAGCTCTCCTCGCCGTACCACTGTCCGCCGCAGCGGCCCACCAACGGCCCGCGTACGTCCCCACTGCGCTGGAGAGCGCGCTCGACGAACTGCCCGCAGGTACGCGGATCATCGCCGAGGGCGACGTGACGGGCTGGTTGCTCTACACGTCACCCCAGCTCCGGCCGGTGTTCGACCTGCGCATCGAGGTCTACTCCCCACAGCACGTCCGCGACTACATCGACGCCCGGGCAGCCCGGCGCGGCTGGCAGGCCTTCATCGCGAAGACGGCACCGCGCGCCGCCCTCCTGCCCGACACCGCTCCGCTGGCGGGGGCGCTCGAGGAGGAGTCCCACTGGTCGGTGCGAGGACACGACCGGGGCTTCGTCCTCCTGGTGGCGCCATGACCCGGTCGTTCTCGCGCGCCTTGGGCGTCGTCGCGTATGCCGTGGCGCTCCTGATCGGGCTCGGCTTCGGCACGGGTCGGTACGAGGAGGTGGACACCTGGTGGCACCTGCGTGTCGGGGAGCACATCCTCGCCACGCACCAGCTTCGCGGCACCGATCCTTGGGCGTCGTTCGCCGGACACGCGTACACCGCCACCCAGTGGCTGCCGGAAGCGGTCACTGCGTGGCTCGTGGACCTCACCGGCATGGGAGCAGTGGTGTGGCTGCGCTCGCTGGCCACGGTCTCGCTCATCGTGCTCCTCTACGTCACCGCGCGTCAGTCGGCCGGGCGGCTGGCGAGCTCGCTGGCAGCGGCCATCGGCCTCCTGGGTTGTGGCGCGGGGCTCAACCCGCGCCCGCAGCTGGTCAGCTTCGTCTGCTTCGCCCTCGTCGTGCTCGCGTGGTCCCGGACGGTGCGCGACGGCCGGGCGCGCTGGTGGCTGGTCCCGGTGTTCTGGCTCTGGGCCTGCAGCCACGGCCTCTGGACCTTTGGCCTGCTCACCAGTGGCGTGTTCCTGGCTGCCATCGTCATCGACCCCGCGACTCGGCCCGACCGTCGGCGGCTGGCCCGGCTCGCCGGCCTCGTGGCTGCCTGCGCAGCAGTGGTGGCGCTCACCCCGTTGGGCCCCGCGCTCCTCCTGACCCCGTTCGAGGTCGCGGCCAACGCCGCGGGCGTCGCCGAGGAGTGGCGGGCCACCCCGGTGAACAATGCCTTCGCGATGGCGGCACTGGGCATGGGGGTCGGCACGCCCGTCGCGTGGCTGGTGAGCCGGCACCGCCCGCGCGCGTGGGAGATGGCCCAGCTCGGCCTCTCGCTCGCTCTCACCCTCGTCATGTGGCGACTCGTGCCCCTCGGCGCCATCCTGGCCGCGCCGCTCCTCGCCGCAGCCCTCCAGCGGCTCATCGGTCGGGGCCGCGAGGGCTGGTCCAGGCGCGAGCGCCGCGCCGTGGTGGCTTCGTGGGCAGCCGCCCTGACGCTGGCCGCCGCCGTGGCCGCGGGTCCGGGCGGCGCGTCGGCGCAACAGTTCCCGGGAAGGATGGGCGCCGTCGACTCGGCCTTGACGCAACTGCCTGCCGGCACGGTCGTGCTCGACGACTTCGGCGTGAGCGGGTGGCTCCTCTGGAAGCACCCGTCGCTCAAGCCGGTCATCGACCTCAGGGTCGAGCTGTACTCGCCGGAGTACCTCGCCGCCTACCTCCGGACCGAGCGACTGCAGCCGGGTTGGCAGGACCTGCTCCCCCGCACCCGGGCCTCCCACGCTGTGCTGCAGACCGACTCCGGGCTGGCGTCGGCCCTGAAGGGACAGTTGGGCTGGTCGACGGTGGCGACGAGCGGCGATTATGAGCTGCTGCGCGCACCCGACAGCCAGGGCTGATGCCGGCCCGTCTGTCCGGGCACCGCGCGCTCTCCGCAGTGGTCGGGTTCTACCTCCTCGTCAGAATCCTCGATGCCGTCGTGATCGTCTGGTCTGCCGGTCCTGGCCAGGGCGGCGAGACGCCCTGGGAGCGCTACCAGCACGTCACCACGAGCTGGGACGGCGACTGGTACTCGAGCATCGCCCGCGACGGATACCCCGACTCAGCGCTCGGCGCCGACGGCAAACCGGTCCAGACGTCCTTGGCCTTCTACCCCCTCTTCCCCTTGGCCGCCCGTGCGCTGACCACCATCACGGGACTGCCCTTCAGCGTCGTCGGACCCGGCCTGAGCCTCGTGGCAGGGGTGGTGGCCATCGGGCTGCTCTTCGTCCTGATCAGGCAGTCGGTCGGGGTCACGCGGGCTGCCCTGGCCTGTGCCGTGCTGACCACCTTCCCTGCCGCTCCCGTCCTCCAGCTCGCCTACACGGAGAGCCTCGCCCTGGCCCTGGTGGCCACGGCCCTGCTGCTGATCCGGCGCCAGAGCTACGTCTGGGCGATCGTGCCGGTCCTCGCCCTCGGCCTGACCCGCAACATCTCGCTGGTGGTCGGTGCCGTGGTCGTCGCGCGCTGGGCGGTCGCCTGGCGAGCCCATCGACGGCACCAGGGCGCGGCCCCGCCGCACGCGAAGCTCATCTCCCTGCTGACTGCCACGATCCTGGCTGCCCTGCTCTGGCCCTGCATCGTGGGCCTGATGACCGGTGACCTGACCGCCTACGCCACGACGATGAAGGCGTGGCCCGGCTACAGCCCCAGCGTCCTGCGCCCGCCCTGGTTGGAGGCGGCCGCCAGCACGGGGATGGCCTCGGTGCTCCTGATGGTCATCGTCGCGCTCTGCTTCGCGGGCTTCATGGCGCTCCCGGTCACCCGGGCCTGGGGAGTCGAGCTCTGGAGCTGGGCCGCCGCCTACCCCGTCTACATCTTCCTCGCCACGGGCTTCGTCACCAGCATCCTGAGGTACCTGCTGCTCGCCTTCCCCCTCGCGCTGGCGGTGGTTCCGCCCGTGCAGACCTCGCGCGACCGGGTCGTCCGCACCGTCATGGTCGTGGTCTGGGGGCTCATCGGGCTGGCCGGCCAGTACTTCTGGATCAGCCCTCTCCTGGTACCGGACGCCCCGGGCCGTCCGTGGGGTTTCCCCTGAGCGTGCGCGCCTCGGTCAGCGCGCGGCCACCAGCAGGTCGGTCCCCTCGCCCACCCGCTGCCAGCGGCTGCCCGCACGGATCAGCACCTCGTGGTCGTCCGTGGTCACGACCAGCCCGCGCTCGCCGTTGACCGTCGTGATCGTCCGCGCGCCGGCGATCTCCGGCCCGGCCGCGATGGGTCCGGCCAGCGGCACCAGCCAGGGCCGGATGACCTGGCTGGAGGTCAGTCGTCCCAGGACGGCCAGGGTGGCGTCGTCGACCCACACCACGTCGCGGGCCATGGTCAGCGTCGGGGCCAGCCGCAGCGGCTGCGATAGCGAGGCGGGGAGCCCGTTGGGCTGACGCACGACCCCGGAGACGTCGACCCGGGGGTTCGTGCCGTCACGGTCGGTGGTCACGACCGCGATCCGCTGGCCGTCCGGGGCGAGCCGCAGGCTCAGCACCGTGCGGCCGGTGAGCCAGTCGGCCGAGACGGTCTGGGGAGCCGACTTGCCCGCGTCGGCCGGGTCGGCTGCCGCGTTGACAGCCCAGACCCTGGTGGCTCCGTTGCTGCGGCCAGCCACCCAGAGGACGTCCTCGCGGTCGTACGTCGGCCGCGTCAGGTTGGTGCCCGGAGCGGCGAGCTGGACCTGCGTGGTGCCGCGCCAGCGGACCAGCTGGGCCCGGTCACCCCCGACTCCCGCGATCTCCTGCCCGGTGCGTGACATCGCGAGGTAGGCCCAACCCGGCTGCACCGCCGGGAGTGCGGGTCCACCGGCTGGTGGGACGCGCGCCCCGTTGTCACCGACGTCGTCCGGGTTCACCGGCACCAGCGTCATGCCCACGCGGAGTACCGGCTTGACCACGGGGTCGGAGGGGCTGGCAAACCCGAGGACGGACAGGCTGTCGATGGTGCTGTCGCCATTGGGCATCTGCAGGTCAGCGCCCTCGAGCTGGAGGGCGACCCGTTCGACCCCCGGCGCCTGGCTGACCGTGGCGAGGAACTGCGCACCGAGGTTCTGTCGCTGTCCGGGGTCGTTGCCCAGCTTGGTGGCGGCCAGGTCGACCTTGGCCGTGCCGGCGTCGATGGTGACGGCGTCGACCGCCAGCCGGGTGCCGGCAGGGATGTCGGTGCGCACCGCTCCCTTGAGGTAGTCGGGCACCCCGGCCAGGAGCGACCGCGCGAGCCGGGTGGCGAGTCCGGTGCCGAGGGGCAGCCACCGCACGTCGGGGACGAGCCGGTGGTCGCCGGCCGACACGTAGTAGATGCGGAACGGGTCGTAGAGCCGGTCGAGGTCGGCCCGGCTCAGCCACGTGCCGAAGTTGTCGGGCAGCTTGCTGATCCGCCACTCCCCGCCGGTGCGCTCGAGCTGGAAGGTCACCTGCGCGGTCGCCCGCGGTGCCAGCTCCTGGTAGCGCCCCGACCCGTCGATGCGCGCGATCGCGTTGGCGACGACCGTCACCGTGCCGTTGTCGGCCGGCTTGTAGGTGAGCTCGGTGTCCGACCCGAAGACGACGACCGACGAGTCCGGTCGCCACGTGCTCTGCGGTCCGGTGCCGAGGTAGGACCGCGCGACCTGGTACTGATCGTCGCTCGCGGCCGCCGCGCGGATGAAGCCCTGCACCACCTGCTGCGGCGAGGAGCCCGGCGCCACCGGGTTCACCTCCACCCGGACCTCGTTCTCCTGCACCGACCCGACCTCGAGGCCCGGCTGGATCGTCGAGCTGGTGGACAGCCCGCCACACCCCGCGACGGCGAGCGCCGCGCCCGCCGCCAGCGTCGCGGCATACCGGCGCCTCACCGGTGCCACCCCGGGACGGTGGGGGTATGCCGCGGGCTCGCCACCTCGCTGGGGGCACCGGTGCGCACGGTGCGGCTCGCGGCGGTCGGGGGCACCTCGGCCGGTGCGGCGAGGTCGTCTGGCCGCAGGGGCAGTGGTGCCTCGACGATGTGGTGGCCGGCGCGGCGCGGGAGGGTCAGGCGGAAGCACGAGCCTTCGCCCGGTTCGCCCCAGGCCTGCAGCCAGCCGTCGTGCAGCCGGGCGTCCTCGAGCGAGATCGCCAGGCCGAGCCCGGTGCCGCCGGTGGTGCGGGCCCGGGCCGGGTCGGCGCGCCAGAACCGGTTGAAGACCAGGGCACCCTCGCCGGGGCGCAGGCCAACGCCGTGGTCGCGGACGGTGACGGCCGCGGCGGACTCGTTGACGGCGATGGCGATCTCGACGGGGCGGCCCTCGCCGTGCTCGAGCGCGTTGACCACGAGGTTGCGCAGGATGCGCTCGACTCGACGGGCATCCATCTCGGCGTCGCACGGGCCGTCGGAGGTCACCGTGATGCTGCTGCCCCAGCGGTCGGCGATGGGCTGGGCCGACTGCACCGCGCGGTCGACCGTGGCCCGCAGGTCGGTGACCTCGGAGTCGAGCGCCGCGGCCCCGGCGTCGAACCGGCTGATCTCGAGCAGGTCGGCCAGGAGCTCCTCGAACCGGTCGAGCTCGTTGTGGAGCAGCTCGGCCGACCGGGACACCGCCGGCTCGAAGCCGGTGCGCGAGTCGTGGATGAGGTCGGCGGCCATCCGGATGGTCGTCAGCGGGGTGCGCAGCTCGTGCGAGACGTCGGAGACGAAGCGCTGCTGCACCCGCGAGAGCCCTTCGAGCTGGCGGATCTGGGTCTGCAGGCTGTCGGCCATCTCGTTGAACGACTTGGCGAGCCTCGCGAGGTCGTCCTCCCCGCCGGGCCGCATGCGTTCGTTGAGCCGTCCGGACGCGAGGCGCTCGGCGACCACGGCCGCACGACGCACCGGGCTGACCACCTGACGGGTCACGACCCAGGCGATCACCCCCACGAGGAAGACCAGGGCCAGGCCACCGATGAGGAAGGTCCGGGTGATGAGGTCGAGGGTGGCCTGCTCGCGCTGCATCGGGAACACGGCGTAGAGGTCGTAGCGCCCGGCCAGCGGCGGCTCGACCTGCGATCCGACGATGACTGCCGGCACGTCCTTGCCGTTCTGCGGGTCGGTGATGCTGATCAGCATCACCTGCTGGCGCCGAGGGTCGTCCCGCACCGCCTCACGCAGGGCCTGGGGCACGACCGTGAGGCCGATCTCGCCACTGGACAGGGTCTGCACCGTCGTGTTGGACGTGTTGCCGAGCCCTCGGGTCAGCACGAGGTAACGCTGGTTGTCGCCACCCGGTGCGGCTGCGCTCTGCACGGCCTGACGCGCCAGGAGGTTGAGGTCGGCCTCGCTGCTGGTGCGGTCGCTCTCGTCGAACGTGTTTTGGACCTCGGTGGTCAGCCGCGAGGTCTCGAGCTGCGCCGACTCGATGCGGTCCTGCTCGAGCCCGTCGGAGATCGAGGAGAACAGGTAGGAGCCGAGCATCAGCACGACGACCAGGCCCAGCAGCATCGTCGTGAAGACCACCCGGAACTGGAGGGAGGACCGCCAGAGGTGCGCGACCCCGCGGACGCCGCGCGCGGCATACCTGCGGGCCCGGCCGAGGAACCACCGGACTGCACGCGCGCCGTGGGCGCGGTGGTCGGAGAACCGCGGCGTCGGCGTCCGACCAGGCCTCGGACCGGCCGACTCGGACATGACTAGCTCGGGCCCGCCTTGTAGCCGACGCCCCGCACGGTGACGACGATCTCGGGGTGCTCGGGGTCGTGCTCGATCTTCGAGCGCAGCCGCTGGACGTGCACGTTGACCAGGCGGGTGTCACCCGCGTGGCGGTAGCCCCAGACCTGCTCGAGCAGCACCTCGCGGGTGAAGACCTGCCACGGCTTGCGCGCCAGCGCGACCAGGAGGTCGAACTCGAGCGGGGTGAGCGACAGGGAGTCGGCGCCGCGCTTGACCGAGTGGCCGGCCACGTCGATGACGAGGTCGCCGATCTCCAGTCGCTCGGGCTCGGGCTCGTCACCGCGACGCAGCCGGGCGCGGATGCGGGCGATGAGCTCCTGCGGCTTGAACGGCTTGACGACGTAGTCGTCGGCGCCCGACTCCAGGCCGACCACGACGTCGACCGTGTCGGTGCGGGCCGTGAGCATGACGATCGGCACCCCTGACTCGGCCCGGATGCGGCGGCACACCTCCATGCCGTCGAGGCCCGGGAGCATGACGTCGAGCAGGACCAGGTCGGGGCGGTGGTCGCGGAAGGCGCCGAGCGCCCCCGCGCCGTCCGCGACGTGCGCGACCTCGAGCCCTTCGTTGCGCAGGACGATGCCGAGCATCTCCGCCAGCGCCAGATCGTCGTCGACGATGAGCACGCGACCGTTCACCTGCGCCAACCCCTCTTCCTGCAGCCAGTGAGCATTCCCTCCCGAATCATCACACACGGGCGGGCCCGGCACGGGGAACAGGGCGTCATCAGCCGTTCGGTCAGGGTGCGACCCAGCCGAACGTCCCGTCCTGTTCTCCCGCCGCGCGCCGGGAGCCGCCCACCTGCGGATTCATCCGTTTGGACGATTCAGGAGAGTGGGTGGTCCCCCGAGGATGTGCTTGGCAGCACGCCGATCGGGCGTGTGACGATGCAGGGAGAGCAGCACGCATGGCACTGAGCCGACCCATCCGCGGTAGTCGCCCTGAGGGCGGGGCCGCGGCTGTCGAGTTCGCCCTGGTCATGCCGATCCTCGTCCTCCTGATCAGCTCCATCGTCGGGTTCGGCGTCGTCCTGGCCCAGCAGATGGCCCTCGGCAACGCCTCGCGCCAGGTGGCTCGTTCCGCCGCGGTGAAGGGCTCCTTCTGTGGGACGGGCGGGGCCGTGGGCGCCGCCACCTCCACGATGCTGACGGACGAAGCCAAGACCAACGCGACCACCCTGTTCGTGACGAAGCAGAATGTCTCCGTCGAGATCAAGCGTGCGGCGACCACCCCGACCGAGAACTACGCCACGGCGTGGACCGGCACGTGCTCCGGCGACACATCCCAGCCCTGCGACGGCAGCACCACCGGTGACAACGTCTACGTCCGGTTGCGCTACACCTCCACCCTGTCGCTGCCGTTCTTCCAGCCGTCGTTCAACCTCTCCTCGATTGGGGCCTTCCGATGCGAGTTCCAGTCATGATGCGCCTGCGGTCGCCCCGTCGCGACGACGAGCGGGGAGCCGTCGCCGTGACCGTGGCCATCCTCATGGTGGTGCTCGTCGGCATCGGCGCCTTCACGGTGGACTTCGGGATGTCGTACGTCAGCACCCGCCAGCTCCAGACCGCCTCCGACTCGGCGGCCCTGGCTGCCGCCTCCAAGTACGGCGAGCTCTCCGGAGACTGTGCGACGTTGGCGGCTGACTCCGCGTCGCGCGCCACGATCCAGAGCTACGTGGCGACCTACCGCACGGACAACCGAGCCGGCAGCACCGGCTCGATCACCAGCGTCGCCTGCTCCCCGAACGGCAAGGCCCTCGACATCACGTACAACTCGGCAGGGCGGACCGAGTCCGCCCTCGGGGGGATCTTCGGCCAGAGCAACGGGTACAACTCCGCCAAGAGCGCGACTGCCCGCGTGCAGGTCCCGACCGGTGGCATCGGCGTGCGGCCCTACGCCCTGTGCGGCTCGATCCTCCCCGCTGTGTCCACGTTCCCCTCCCCCGTGTTCCGGATGGACCTGCCCTCGACCGGCAACAGCCTGTGCCCCGGCGCGTCGTCCAGCGGCAACTGGTGGTCGATCGACTGCCCCGAGGCCCCGAGCAACAGCAACACCTACCTCGGCACCGCCACGGAGTTCGGTTGCACCGACCCGATCAACATCGTGCCCAACCAGGCGCCTCGCACCGGTTCGGACCTGCGCAACTACCTGATCAACAGCTGCCCGGCCAAGTCGAGCTACTGCCTGGGCGCCAACTCGGGAAACCTCGGTGGCACACCGATCCTCCAGGCGTGGACCAACCTCGTGCAGGCACGCAAGCGGATCATGCTCCCCGTCTTCTGTGGCACGCCCACTCCGTGCGACCAGGCGGCCGTGGTCAACGCTGGCGGCAACAACGCGATCTACCCGGTGCAGGCGCTGGTCGGCGTCATCGTCTGCGGCTACCACTTCGGCACCAACAACAACCAGAACAGCTCGGCGATCCCGATGGACGGCGACTGCGGCGGCCTGAACAACCCCAACAACCTGACCGCTGCTCCGGGGAGCAACCAGGACAACTACCTCCTGCTGCGCGCCGTCCGGCTGCAGGTCTCCGGCGGCAGCGGTGACCCGCAGTGTGCCATCGGCGACACGTCCTGCGACTACGGAATCCGCACCGTCTCGCTCGTCAAGTAGACGGCACCCGCGCTGCTCCGACAGCGCCCCACGAACCACGCAGCGCCACAGGCCGGTTCAGGCCCGTGGTGCTGTGTGCTCTGAGGTGAGCGTCCGACGCGGCGACCGAGGGGAGAAGGTCCAGACCAGCATCGGACGAACGGCCGAAGTTGGTCTCCCGCCCTCCCCCGCGCGACCACCGACCGCAACACTGATCGGCATGCAGACCGACCGCCCGCGCACGCTGATCCTGATCGTGGCCTACAACGCCGAGACCACGTTGCGCCCCGTGCTCGAGCGGATCCCGCAGCGGGTCCTCGACGACTACGACTGCGAGGTGCTGGTCATCGACGACGCCTCGTCCGACGAGACGTTCTCGACCGGCCTGGCCTACCGCCAGAGCCGCCCGGAGCTGCCCCTCACCGTGCTGCGCAACCCGGAGAACCAGGGCTATGGCGGCAACCAGAAGCTCGGCTACTTCTACGCGATGACCCACGGCTTCGACCTCGTCGCGCTGGTGCACGGCGACGGCCAGTACGCGCCGGAGGAGCTGCCGCGGCTGCTCGCGCCATTGCGCGACGGCGAGGCCGACTGCGTCATGGGCAGCCGCATGCTGACCCCGGGCGCGGCCCGCAAGGGCGGTATGCCGCTGTACAAGTTCGTCGGCAACCGCGTCCTCACGACGGTCCAGAACCGCCTCGCAGGTGCCGACCTCTCGGAGTGGCACAGCGGGTTCCGGCTCTACACGGTGGACATGCTGCGCCGGCTGCGCTTCGAGACCAACCCGGACGACTTCAGCTTCGACACCAAGATCATCCTCCAGCTGCTGGGCGCCGACGCGAGGATCGTGGAGCTGCCCATCCCCACCTACTACGGCGACGAGATCTGCCGCGTCGACGGCATCCGCTATGCCGGTCAGGTCACCCGGGCGAGCGTCACGGCCCTGTTCCACCGCTGCGGGCTGCTGCACCGCCGCGACCTCTCCCCCGTGGACGCCGGGTCGTTCGAGCGCTACGACGTCAAGCTGCACGAGCGCAGCAGCCACACCGAGGTCCTGGCCCGCGTGCACCCCGGCGCCCGCGTGATCGACCTGGGCGCCGGTCCCGGTGCGTTCGCCAGCGCCCTGGCCGACAAGGGGGCCGTCGTGACGACCGCAGACCTGCACCGTTCCACCGTCGTCGACCCGCGCGTGGCCACCCACGTGGTCGACCTCAACCAGCCGCTCGAGCTGCCCATGGACGACTACGACCAGGTGCTCCTGCTCGACGTCATCGAGCACCTCGCCGACCCCGAGACGTTCCTCGAGGACTTGCGGTTCTCGCTGGGGAGCCAGCGCCGGGAGCTGGTCCTGACCACCCCGAACATCGCCTTCGCCGTGTCGCGCTTCATGCTGGCGATGGGTCAGTTCAACTACGGCCAGACCGGCATCCTCGACCGCACGCACACGCGCCTGTTCACGTTCCGGACGATCCGCACGGCGCTGCAGAACGCCGGCTGGGACGTGCAGGAGGTGGTCGGCATCCCCGCACCCTTCGCCAAGGCGATCGGCCACGGCCCGCTGGCCTCGCTGCTGACCCGCGTGAACAGCGCGCTGATCCGGGTGGCCCCGCGGATGTTCGCGTACCAGATCCTGGTGACCGCACGGAGCCGGCCGCACGCGCAGCACCGGCTCGCCACCACGACCGCCCTCTCCACCCAGCTCAGTGCGTGAGCTGAGCTCACGACTGGGGGGCAGCCAGGGCCAGGGAGCCGCGGCGCTGCTGCTGTTCGCGGTCTTCCTCGGGTCGGCCTTCCTCGGTCTGCGCCCCGTGGTGCTGGTGTTGGTCCTCGCGGCACTCGCGCTGGCCTACGCCAGCCTGCGCACGACGAGCACCACGGAGGTCTCCGCCGCCCGGCTGCCGATGGGTGTCATCGCGGCGGCTGCACTCACCGGGGCGCAGCTCCTTGCGACGGCCGGGCTCTACCTCCTGACGCCGGCCTTCGTGGCCGTGGCCGTGGTCGCCACGCTGCCGCACCGGTCGGTCATCGTGCGGTCAGCAAGGATCGCCCTGCCCGTCCTGCTCCTGGGGCTGGCGGCCTGGTGGCTGGCCCGCCAGGAGCCCCGCATCGACGTCTACGTCTTCCTCACCGACGGGGCCCGGGCCATGCTGCACGGCACCAACCCCTACTCGATCGACTTCCCCAACATCTACGGTCCCGAGGAGACCGCCCAGTACTACGGCCCGGGCGTCGTGCAGCACGGACGGTTGGCGTTCGGCTTCCCGTACCCGCCGCTGCTGCTGCTCACGGCTGTCCCCGGCTTCCTCCTCGGTGACGTCCGGCTCTCGTCTGCCATCGCGGTGGCCGCGGTGGGCGGCTGGCTGCTGTGGCGGTCGAGGACCACGGGCAGTCGTCGCGCGGCCGTGCTGCTGATGTGCCTGCCCGGCATGCCGAGCCTGTTCGCGGGCGCGTGGGTCGAGCCCGTCGTCGTGGCTCTCCTGGCCGTCGTCGTGCTGGCCGCCCGGCGCGAGCGGTGGCTCGTGGCCGCGGTGGCGCTGGGGCTCCTCTTCGTCTCCAAGCAGTACTTCGTCGTCGCACTCCCCTGCCTGTGGCTGCTGCGGCCGTACGCCACCAGGGGCCGGCTGCTCGCCTTCGTCGGCACGGGTGCCCTCGTCACCCTGCCGTTCATCGCCTGGGGGCCGGCGTCGTGGTGGAGCAGCGTCGTGACGCTGCAGTTCCAGCAGCCCTTCCGCCCCGACTCCCTCAGCATCGTCGCCGAGCTGGCGGACGTGTTCGGGTGGGCCGACCCGACCTGGGCGGGCCCGCTGTCCCTGGCAGCCGGATTCGCGGTGGCGGTCGTGCTCGCCAGGACCCTGCGCCCGGGCCCCGCAGGGTTCAGCCTGGCCCTGGGCCTGTGCCTCGCCGTGACCTTCCTGCTCTCCAAGCAGGCGTTCCTCAACTACTACCTCGTCTGTGCCGGTGCTCTCGTCCTGGCGGCGTGGTGCCGGGCCGAGGACGCCGTCCCCGCCGCGGCCGCAGAGACGGGTATGCCGCCCGCTCACGGTGAGCGGGCGGCATACCCGGTGGTGCGTGGTGGCGCCGAGGCGCCGGTGCGGTCGGCGGCTCAGTAGCGGTAGTGCTCCGGCTTGTAGGGGCCGGCCACGTCGACCCCGATGTAGGCGGCCTGCTCCTTGGTCAGCTCGGTGAGCTCGGCGCCGAGGGCGGCGAGGTGCAGCCGGGCGACCTTCTCGTCGAGGTGCTTCGGGAGGACGTAGACCTGCTTGTCGTAGTCGTCGTTCTTCGTGAACAGCTCGATCTGGGCGATCGTCTGGTTCGCGAAGGAGTTCGACATGACGAAGCTGGGGTGACCGGTCGCGTTGCCGAGGTTCATCAGGCGACCCTCGGAGAGCACGATGATCGAGTTCCCGTTGTCGAAGGTCCACTCGTGCACCTGCGGCTTGATCTGCGTCTTGGTGACACCCGGGACCTTGGCCAGGCCGGCCATGTCGATCTCGTTGTCGAAGTGACCGATGTTGGACACGATCGCCTTGTTCTTCATCTGCTGCATGTGCTCGGCGGTGATGATGTTGAAGTTGCCGGTGGTGGTGACGTAGATGTCGGCGATCGGCAGGACGTCCTCGAGGCGGGCGACCTGATAGCCCTCCATCGCGGCCTGGAGCGCGCAGATCGGGTCGATCTCGGTGACGATGACGCGAGCGCCCTGACCGGCCAGCGCGGCCGCGCAGCCCTTGCCCACGTCGCCGAAGCCGGCTACGACGGCGACCTTGCCACCGATGAGGACGTCGGTGGCGCGGTTCAGGCCGTCGAGCACCGAGTGGCGGCAGCCGTACTTGTTGTCGAACTTGGACTTGGTGACCGAGTCGTTGACGTTGATCGCCGGGAACAGCAGGTCACCGGTGGTGGCCAGCTCGTAGAGGCGGTGCACCCCGGTCGTGGTCTCCTCGGTGACGCCCTTGATCTGCTCGGAGACGCGGGTCCACTTGGTCGGGTCGGCCGCCATGGTCCGGCGGACGAGCTCCTTGAAGACCCCGACCTCCTCGGAGTCGGCCTCGTCGGTGGGGGGCACCTGACCGGCGGTCTCCCACGCGCGCCCGTTGTGCACGAGCATCGTGGCGTCGCCGCCGTCGTCGAGGATCATGTTGGCGCCGAGCTCACCGGGCCAGGTGAGGATCTGCTCGGTGCAGTCCCAGTACTCGGTGAGGGTCTCGCCCTTCCAGGCGAACACGGGGACGCCCTGCGGGTCCTCGGGAGTGCCCTTCCCCACGACGACCGCAGCAGCGGCCTCGTCCTGGGTCGAGTAGATGTTGCACGAGGCCCAGCGGACCTCAGCGCCCAGTGCGGTCAGCGTCTCGATGAGGACAGCGGTCTGGACGGTCATGTGCAGCGAACCGGCGATGCGGGCGCCCTTGAGCGGCTGGGCCGCCGCGAACTCCTCGCGCAGGCTCATCAGGCCGGGCATCTCGTGCTCGGCCAGGCGGATCTGGTGACGGCCGGCCTCGGCGAGGCTCAGGTCGGCAACCTTGTAGTCAAAAGGCATGGAAGTACTCCTGAAGTTGACTGGTGCGGTTTGCGGACCCGGCGTAGCCCATCTGGGCGAACATCTCAGGAGCGGGTTATCACCCACGCCGGCGGTGGCCCAGTCTACCCGAGGTGGGGCCCGGACCGCCCCTCGCGCGCTCGGGCAGCCGCGCGCTCGGGGTGCGGCACGGGCGGCCCGGCGCTAGGAAGGGGGGACCAACCACGGACGGAGCACCATGAGCGAGCCCAGCAGCGCGGTCCCCGGCGAGATCGCCGACGCCGAGGTCGAGGCCCCCACGAGCGAGGAGCCCACGACCGTGGAGCTCGAGGTCGACGAGGAGAAGGTCGAGGCCTGGGACGAGGTCAAGGGTGACTACCAGGTCGAGCCCGGCGGCACGCCGGTGCCCAACAGCATGGACCAGGCCGACCTGACCCTCGGCGACGAGGACGCTGCCACCGACGAGCACGACGACGAGCACGACGACAGCCACGGTGCGGACGACGGGCACGACCGCGACGACGACACCCCCTGAGGTCGACCGCCGGTAGGCTCGCGGCGTGGCCGCACCCATTCCTTCCGCCCTGCCCGCACGCCCGCAGAGGTCGCTGCGATGAGTGGGGGGTTGTTCGCGCTGCTGGACGACATCGCGGTGCTGGCCAAGGCGGCGGCCGCCTCGGTCGACGACGTGGGCGCCGCCGCGAGCCGCGCCAGCGTCAAGGCGGCCGGCGTGATCGTCGACGACACCGCGGTGACCCCGCGTTACGTGGAGGGCCTTTCCCCCACCCGTGAGCTGCCGATCATCAAGAAGATCGCGATCGGCTCGCTGCGCAACAAGCTGCTGTTCATCCTGCCTGCGGCGATGCTGCTCAGCCAGTTCTTCCCCGTCGCCCTCACCCCGCTGCTCATGATCGGCGGCACCTACCTCTGCTACGAGGGCGTGGAGAAGATCTGGGAGCGGCTGGCCGGCCACGGCGAGACCGAGGCCGACGCGGCGCACGAGCGCGGCGAGGTCGCCAGCGAGGACGACATCACCAGCGGCGCCATCCGCACCGACTTCATCCTGTCGGCCGAGATCATGGTCATCTCGCTCAACGAGGTCGCCGACGAGCCGTTCCTCAGCCGGGCGATCATCCTGGTCGTCGTCGCGTTCGCGATCACGGTCCTCGTCTACGGCGTCGTGGCCCTCATCGTGAAGATGGACGACGTCGGGCTGCACCTCTCGGGTCGCGACTCGGGAGCCAGCCGAGGCATTGGCCGCGCCCTCGTCGCGGCCATGCCCCGCCTGCTCTCGACCCTGTCGGTGGTCGGCGTTGCCGCCATGATCTGGGTCGGGGGGCACATCCTCCTCGTCGGCCTCGACGACCTGGGGCTGCACGCGCCGTACTCGTGGGTGCACCACGCGGAGGAGGCGGTGCACGACGCGACGGGCTTCCTCGGTGGGGTGCTGGGCTGGCTGACCAACACGGTCGGCTCCGCGGTCCTCGGGCTGATCGTGGGTGCGGTGGTCGTCGCCGTCATGCACGTCGTCCCCCGTCGAGCCGGCCAGTCCAGCAGCCACTGACTCATCCCTTCGGCCGGAATCAGCGCGCCCGCGGGAATCCGCGCGCTGCACGCTCGATACTCCTGTGGTGTCGACGACCCAGCTGGCGTCGGTGGAACCCGCCACCACCGCGCCTGACGCGCTGCCGCCTGCAGCCCGGCCCGCGTGGCGCGGCCACGTGGCCGGCGCCGCCGGCCCGGCCCTGTCTGCGGTGTTGTCGTTGCTGGTCGCGGTGCAGTCGCTGCGCCTCTGGGACTGGCGGCCGGGGGTCCCGCTCGGCCTCGGGGGCGACTCGACCCAGGTCCTCCTGCAGGTCAGGGCGATCATGGACGGCGACGCCTTCGGCTCCACCCACCGTGTGGGCGCTCCTTTCGGCCTGAACGCCTCGTGGTTCGCCACCGGCGACCAGCTCAACTTCCTGGCGATCCGGGTCATCGGCCTCTTCACCGACAGCCCCGCGACCGCGTCGGCCGTGTTCTTCGTCGCCGGCTACCCCGCCGCAGCGCTCGCGGCATACTGGCTGGCGCGGCAGCTGGGCACGGCTCGACCCGCCGCGGTCACCGTGGGTGTGCTGTTCTCGGCGGTCCCGGGCCACCAGCAGTGGTTCGGGCACCTGTGGCTGTCGGCGTACTGGGTGCTCGCGCTCTCGGTCTGGCTCGCCGTCCGCATCGCCACCGGGGGCACTGTCTGGCCCCCTGTCCACGCCCTGCGTGCCGGGTCGCCCGGACGACGACAGGCCTGGCTCCGAGTGGCCCAGGGTGCCGCGATCGCCCTCGCCGTCGGTCTGTCGGACGCCTACTACGTGGCCTTCACGCTGATCCTCCTCGCGGCGGCCCTCGCAGTGCGGTGGGGCACGGTTCGCAACCTCAGGGCAATGCTCCCCGGGGTGGCGGCCACCGCGCTCGTCGCCGTCAGCTGCGCGACGACCCTCGCCCTCGCGGTCGTCGCGCGCCGCGGTGACGTGGTCACCTCCGAGGTCCCCGCCCACCGGACGATCGAGGAGTCGCAGCGGTACGCCGGCCGCATCATCGACCTCCTGCTGCCGTGGTCGGAGCACCGGGTCCCAGCGGTGCGGTGGATCACCACCGTCTACGGGTATGCCGCGCCGGGCACGTCCGAGCGCCACGCCCTCGGGGTCATCGGGGTCTGCGGCCTGGTCATGCTGGTGGTCGTGCTGCTGCGGGCGGTCGCCGGCAGTCGCCGGCCGGCCCCGGTCGTCGGCACCCTCGCCGCCCTCGCTCTGGTCTCGCTGGCCTTCTACACCACCGGCGGGCTCGGCTCGGTCGTCGCGCTCTTCTTCACGACGCAGATCCGCACCTGGGCCCGACTCGGGATCGTCATCGCCCTCCTGTCCCTGCTGGCGGTGGGTCTGTGGATGACCAAGGTGGGCCGTCGGCGACGGGTGGCCTGGCCCCTCGCGGCCGGGCTGCTGCTCGTGGGCTGCCTCGACCAGACCAACCCCGGCGCGGCCCCCGACTACGCGAGCCTGTCGGCCAGGTCTGCCCAGCTGCGCGGATTCAGTGCCCAGCTCGCCGCGGCCACGACGGCACCCTGCGCGGTCTTCCAGCTGCCGGTGACGCCCTACCCCGAGGAACCGGGTTTCGGAGGGATGGGCGACTACGACCACCTGCTGCCGGGGATCGACGCACCGAGCACGCTCACCTGGAGCTTCGGAGCGATCCGGGGCACCTCGAGCTCCGACTGGCAGCTGGCGCTCCCGGTGGACCGCATCCCCGACCTGGTGCCCGACCTGCGGGCCGCGGGGTTCTGCGCGGTCGAGGTCGACCGCTCCGGCTACGAAGGGAGCACCGACCCGACGGACGGGCTCCGGTCGATCCTCGGGCCGCCCGTCGCGCAGACCGACCGGCTGGTGGCCTTCGACCTGTCCAAGGGCCAGGCGGGCGGCGTCGCGCGCGGTCGCGACGACGTCCTGCGGCCGGTGATCGCCGGTCTGGGGGCTCCGCGGGTCCAGCGCGACGCACAGGGGCGGCCGTTCCAGCTGCTCGGGCCGTCAGCGGTCCTGACGGTGAGCAACCTGGGCGACACCGCCGTCCCCGTCACCCTGACCTTCGGCGTGCGCACGCTCGACGGCGCCCCCGACGTGCTCGTGGCGACCGGACCGTCCGGCACACCGCTGCGGATCCCGATCGGTGCCGACCGGCAAGCGGTCACGCTCGAGGTCACGGCGCAACCCGGCTCGTCGACCATCGCGCTGGTGAGCACCGCCCAACCGGTGGACCTCGGCTCCGGGGTGGCGTCGGCCCTCGAAGTCACCGACCTGCGCGCCACCAGCACGGCTGTCGTGAACGTCGCCAGTGCCCAGCAGTTCTTCGCCGCCAGCCCGGTTCCCAGTCGCTAGGGTCTGCGCGTGGTGAACTCCGAGGTCACACCGGCAACTCCGCCGGCCGCGGCCACACCTCTCCCGGCTCCTCAGGGCCTGCTGCGCTGGTCGCCCGTGGTCGCCTTCGGCCTCCTCCTCCTGGTGCTGTGCCGCCACGTCGGGGCCGGGATCGGCGACCCGGACACGCTGTGGCACGTCCTGGCCGGTGACCACCTGCGGCGCACCTGGCAGTTCAGCGGCCCCGACCCGCTGTCGACCTTCACCAACCAGCCGTGGGTGCTCACCCAGTGGTTGCCCGAGCTCGCCCTCTCGCTGGCCAACCAGTGGGGCGGCCTGCCTGCGGTGGCGTTCCTCGCCCAGGTCGGCCGACTCGCCGTGTGCGTCGTCGTCTACGTCGCCTGCCGCCGCACCGGCGGACCCCTCGCCGCCACCCTCGTCACTGGCATCACGGTGCTGGCGACCGCCGCCAGCCTGAGCCCCCGCCCCCAGCTGGTCGGCTTCGTCCTGCTCGCCGTGACGGTCAGCGTCTGGGTGCGCGTGCTCAGCGACCCCCGGGCGCCCTGGGTGCTGGTGCCACTCACCTGGGTCTGGGCGTCCAGCCACGGCACCTGGGTCGTGGGGGTCATGCTCGGCCTGGCCACGACGGCCGGGCTGGTGCTGGACCGCAAGGTCTCGCCGCGACAGGCCGTCCGCCTGGCCGTGGTGCCGGTGGCCAGCGCCGCCGCCGCCCTGGTGACGCCGCTGGGCCCCGGGATCCTCAACGCCTTCGGCCCCGTCCGCGCCGTCAGTCCGTACATCCAGGAGTGGCGGCGCCCCGAGCTCACCGACCCCTCGACGATCGGCCTGGTGCTGCTCGTGGTCGTGGTGGCGCTGGGCTGGCTGCGACGACGTTCCCTCGTGAGCTGGGGGGCCGTCGCGATCCTCCTCGTGGGCGCTGGCTGGGGTTTCACCTACGCCCGCAGCGTCGCGCTCGGCGCCATCATCATCGCCCCGCTCGCCGCCCAGGCCCTCGACGCTGCCCTGGCCCGGGCCAGGCCTCCTCGGGGACGCGAGCCCCTCGTCGTCGCCGGCCTCGTCCTCGCGGCGGTCGCTGCCTGCGCAGTGCTCGCCACCGCCGCGCCGGACCGACCCGTGTCGGTGCCCGACGGCACCACCGCCGCGCTGCGGTCCCTCCCCGCGGGATCGGTGGTCTACAACGACGACTCGCTGGGTGGCTGGCTGATGTGGTCGTTCCCGGGTCTGCACCAGACCGCCGACACCCGGGCCGAGCTCTACGGCCAGGCCCAGGCGCAGAGCTACCTGCGCGTGATGGGGGCGGAGCCGGGATGGCAGGAGGGGTTCGACCAACGTCATCCGGCAGCGGCCCTCGTCCGTGAGGACGTCCCCCTTGCCGGTGCCCTACAGCGGGATCGAGGCTGGACGGTTGCGGCCCGCGACGACGGCTTCGTCCTGCTGCGCCCCTAGCCCCTCGGCAGCCGCCTCTGGCCCCTCGGCCTGCGGTCCATGCCCGTCCCCCTGCGAACGCTGCCACCGGAGCAGGCGGGGCACCGCACCGAGCACCGTGTAGGGGCTGAAGGCACTGAAGACCGGGCAGGCGAGCAGCAGCGCCGGGGCCAGCAGCCACGCGCGCCCGCTCCTCGCCGCCCACACCACGAGGGCCGTGGCGACGACGAACCGGACCACGAACCACGGTCCGCCGCCTCCCGCGTTGGATGCGAGGAACTCGACCCACCGCGGCCAGGCCCGGGGGTTGATCGCCACCGACGCACCCACGACGGCGGTCAGCAGCAGGGCGGCAGAACGCACTGCCCGCCAGTCGCCCCGCAGGACGAACCACAGCCCGACGACTGCCGGGGTCACCTTGGTCAGCAGCGGCGCCACGAGCGCACCGGGCCGGCCCCTGACGGCCAGGACAAGGGCCGCGGCGAGGAACAGGTAGACGTTGCCCAGCAACAGCTCCGGGACGAACAGCGGCGCCAGGGTCAGCGCCTTGCGCCAACCCAGGGGACGGAGCAGCCACGCGAGGACGCCCGCCTGCCCGGCGACCCACACCCCCTGGAAGACCGGCCAGGGCAGCAGCCCGAGGGGCCAGAGCAGCTGGGCGAAGGCCGGGGAGTAGAGGTAGGCGTCGACGTGGTCCGGTGGGGTCGTGTACCAGGTGTCAGGAGAGCGCGCCGCGACCCAGTAGGCATGCGAGTCCGCGCCCACCATGCCGTGCGTGACGTGGACGGCCACCTGCATGACGAGGAACAGCAGCGCGCCGGGGACCAGGGCCACCCAGAGGGCGCGGCTGAACAGCTCGAGTCGCGTCGGGCGAGGCATGGCGGTCAGGTCCTTAGGGCGGGAGTCGGCTGGCCCAGCATGCCGGGCGCCTGAACGGGCATACATCGCCCGTTTGGACACGATTCGCGCTCCGCTACCCTGCCGTCGTGGGCACACCGGAGGGAAACCTGGACTGGGCGCCGGCCGCGCGGCATACCGAGCTGTTGGCGGCGCCGGTGGCACAGGCGATCGCCGCGACCCCCTCCGCCCGGGTCGCGCCGATCGACGCAGAGCTCGCCGACACGGCGGCGTTCTGCGAGGCGTACGACGTGGCGATGGAGAGCTCGGCCAACTGCGTGGTCGTCGCCGGCAAGCGCGGCGGCGAGGTGCGGTATGCCGCGGTGCTGGTGCTGGCCTCGATGCGCGCCGACATCAACGGTGCCGTGCGGCGTCACCTCGACGTGCGCAAGATCAGCTTCGCCTCGATGGACGACGCCGTGGAGCGCACCGGCATGGAGTACGGCGGCATCACCCCGATCGGGCTCCCCGAGGCGTGGCCGGTGCTCGTCGACGAAGCCGTGGTGGCGGCCGGGCGCGTGGTCATCGGCAGCGGGATCCGCGCCAGCAAGGTGCTCGTGGAGAGTGCCGACCTCGTGGCCCTCCCCTCGGCGCAGGTCCTCAGTCTGGGGCAGTGACGGCCACTGCTCGACGACCCGCCGTTCGACGACCCGCCGTTCGCCGAGCCTCAGGCCTCACCGCGAGCGCCACGAGGAACGCCAGGGCGAGCAGCACGTAGGTGGAGGCCACCAGCTGCTCGGCGAGCGACAGGCGCAGGGGGTCGCCGTCGGCGGCCCACATCGGGGGCAGGTACATCACGAGGGTGACCGCCACCGTGGCGACCCACCAGCGCCGACGCGCCATGACCACCAGGGCGGGGACCACCCAGACCCAGTGGTGGGTCCAGGAGATCGGCGAGACCAGCAGTGAACCCGCCGCCACGGCCACGAGCGCCGCCAACGGGTCCCCGGCACGCGTGAGCCGTGTGGCCGTCCACACCACGAGCAGCACGACGACTGCCGCGCTGAGCAGGTACCACGGGCCGGGGTCACCACCCAGCAGCCTGACCCAGGTGGCCCGCAGCGACTGGTTCGTCGCCTCCTCGGCGTAGCCCCCGAACTTGCCCATCGTGGTGAGGTCGTCGAGCCAGTACCGCGCGGACTCCGCGGGGAGGACCACCCAGCCGATGACGACCGTCAGCACCCCGGTGGCTGCGCTCCGCGCCACGGCGGGCCAGTCACGGCGCACCGCGTAGTAGACGACGAAGAACGCCGGGGTCAGCTTGATCCCTGCTGCCAGACCGGTGAGGTAGCCCCGGAAACGGGGTGGCACCACGAAGGCGTCCACCACCACCAGCGCAGCCAGGACGAGGTTGACCTGACCGAAGATGAAGGTCCTCTGCACCGGTTCGAGCACCCAGGCCACGAGGACGAGGACCACCAGCCAGCCGACACGGACCTCCCGACGGGAGCCGGGCTGGCCCTGCTGCAGCGAGACCCGGGCGACCACCACGAGGGCCCCGAGCGAGAGCGCCGACATGACCCACCCGGCAGCGCCCCCCAGCAGCGCGAGCGGCACGAACACGACCGCGGCGAACGGAGGGTAGGTGAACTCCAGGCCACCGGCCGGGGTGCGGTACGGGTCGCCACCGTGGAGCACGGCGTCCCCACCGCGCAGGAAGACATCGAGGTCGACCAGGTTCCAGGTCAGCGGGTCGACCCACCGCACCCACGCGAGGACGAGGGCCAGGAGGCCGACCGCGACGGGCAGCAGCCACGCGGGGGCAAGTCGGTTGGTGGCCACGAGCGGTGACCCTAGCGGCTGGGGCGGTCGGGGTGGCTCGACCGATCACCTGAACATGTTCAACATCGGAGCCCTTCCACAGGTTCGCGAGGAAGTTCTTCAAGGTCGCCGCCGAACCACCCGCTTGGCCGCACGCGGGCAGGCCGTCAGCCGCCGGTACGTCCGCGCAGGTCGGCGACGTGGGGTGAGACCGCCGGGTCGAGGCCGAGCCCGAGCGCCAGGTAGGTCGCCGCGAAGTCGGTGGTCGCGATCTGGCCGGCCAGACGGGTCAGCGGGTGCCCCGGCTGGGCGGTCACCTCGCTGACCCGCACGCCCGCCTCGCGGGCCGCGGTGGTCACCGCCTCCGCCAGGATCCGCGCCTCGTCGGCCTCCCGGGTCAGCGGGTCGGGCAGCACGTCGCGGAGCATGAGCAGCGACAGGCGCGGCGCCGCGGGACCGTCGAGGAACGGGTCGGCGAAGATGTCGTCGCTCGGCTGCTGGCCTCCCCCGGCCCACGGGACCCCGCCGGAGTAGGCGGCCGTGAAGGGCCCGTCGAAACACGCCACCACCTGCGCGGCGTCGTCGGGCAGCTCACCGGAGGTGGCGGGCACCCGGGCCGTCCGGGCCAGCATCGAGGTGGCCCGGGCTGCGGCCACCCCGTTGAGGGGACCGTCGCCGAGGACGACCGGGACCCCTTCGGCCAGGTCGGCGGCCAGCACCTTCGCCGGGTTGACGAACGACTCCGACGATGGCCGGCAGCTCTCGGCCGCCTCGTCGAGCCGGTCCGCGGTCGCGGTCAGCACGCGGGCGTCGACGTCGACGATGCCGAGGTGCCCCGCCCCGAGCAGCACCGGCGCGAGCAGCGACCACAGGGCGGTCCGCGACGTCGTGCGACCACGGCCGATGCCGATGTGCACCCCTCGCGCCTGGGCTGCGACGTCCGCGAGCGGCGAGTCCACCGCGCCCACGGTCAGCAGCGATGCGCCACGGCGGGCCGCCTCGGCGGCCAGCGCGAGCGGCCCGGGGGCGCGACCCGACAGGGACACGGCGATGACCAGGTCGAGCGGCCCCACCCAGCCGGGCAGGGGCACATTGCGACGCACGCTCACCGGGACGGGCGACCCCGGCTCGGCCAGCAGCTCGAGGACGTCGCACACGACGGCCGAGCCGCCGAGCGACGCGACGAGCACGGACCGCGGCCGTTCGCCGCCGCCGACCCGCTCGATCCCGGCCTCCTCGGAGAGGGCGACCGCCTCGCGGACCTGGGCGCCCGCCGTGGCCAGGGCCCGCAGCGTCTGGTGCGAGTCGAGGGACGCCACTGCCTCGTCACTGTCGACGCGCGACTCGTCGAAGAAGGAGGCCATCGTCGGGCCGGCCGTCAGACCGGCTTGCGGGCTTCGTCGACGAGCAGCACCGGCACGCCGTCGTCGATGCGGTACTGCAGGCCGCACTCGGCGTTGGTGCAGTGGAGCTCGGGCTTGCCCTCGACGGTCGCGTCACTGAGCTCGGACCGACAGGCCGGGCACCGCAGGATCTCCCGCAGCCACGGCTCGATCCGGACTTCCTGTCCTTGCGACATCAGCCTTCTCCTCTCACCAGTGCGAGCACATCGTCTCGCACCTGGCTCATCGTGTCTTGGTCGGCCGCCTCGACGTTGAGCCGGAGCAGCGGTTCGGTGTTGGAGGCCCGCAGGTTCAGCCACCACATGGGCTCGTCGTCGGTCGCCGCGTGGGTCGCGGTGAGCCCGTCGAGCTCGTCGAGCTCCGCGCCCCGCTCGACCGCCCAGTCCCGCACCGTCGCCGTGGCGGCCGCGGCGTCGGCGACGGTCGAGTTGATCTCGCCCGAGGCGGCATACCGGCTGTATGCCGCGGTGAGCCGGCTGAGCGGCTCGGCCTGCTCGCCCAGGGCAGCGAGGACGTGCATGGCCGCGAGCATGCCGGTGTCGGCGAACCAGAAGTCGCGGAAGTAGTAGTGCGCGCTGTGCTCGCCCCCGAAGACGGCGTTCTCGCGCGCCATCTCGGCCTTGATGAACGAGTGGCCGACCCGGGTGCGGACACCGCGGGCACCCTGCTCGGCGATGATCTCGGGGACGGCGACCGAGGAGATGACGTTGTAGACCACGGCGACGTCGGCGGCGGCCGACCCTGCGGCGACCTGCTTGGCGATCTCGCGGGTGGCGACGAGCGCCGTGACGGCGCTCGGGCTGACCGGTTCGCCGCGCTCGTCGATGACGAAGCACCGGTCGGCGTCGCCGTCGAAGGCGAGCCCGAGGTCGGCGCCGTGCTCGACGACGGCTGCCTGCAGGTCGCGCAGGTTCTCCGGCTCCAGGGGGTTCGCCTCGTGGTTCGGGAACGTGCCGTCGAGCTCGAAGTAGAGGGGCACGACCTCGAGCGGGAGGGCCGGCAGCCCGCACGCCGTGCCGAGCACCGCAGGGACCGTGTAGCCACCCATCCCGTTGCCGGCGTCGACGACGACCTTGAGCGGCCGACCACCGGACAGGTCCACCAGGCCGCGCAGGAAGGAGGCGTAGTCGGCCAGCACGTCGCGCTCGACCACCGTGCCCACCGGCCCGGGCAGCGGCGCGGCGCTGGTGCCCGAGTCGAGCAGCTGCTGGGCGAGGGCGCTGACGTCGGCGAGCCCGGAGTCCTGGCCGACGGGACGAGCGCCCGCGCGACACAGCTTGATGCCGTTGTACTGGGCCGGGTTGTGCGACGCCGTGAACATCGCGCCGGGCAGGTCGAGGGCTCCGCTGGCGTAGTAGAGACCGTCGGTGCTGCACAGCCCGATCAGGGTGGCGTCGAGGCCCTGGGCCGTCACCCCTGCCGCGAACGCCCGGGACAGCTCCGGCGAGGACGGGCGCATGTCGTGGCCGATGACCACGCCGGGGGCGCCCTCGGGCGTGATGACGGTCTGCGCGAACGCGGCTCCCAGCGCCCAGGCCACGTCGACGTTCAGCTGGTCGGGGACCACGCCACGCACGTCGTAGGCCTTGACGAAGTCGGAGAGCACGGGTTTCGGCACGCTCGAAACCCTAGCGGTCTCAGGAATCGCGCAGGACGCGCAGGTGTCCTCGGCGACCCGTCTCGACCGCTCCGGAGGCATCCTCGTCGGCGGGCCTGCGGGGGGCTTGCGGGGCGGTCTCGCCCAGCCGGGGACGGCCCGCCTCGCGCACGGCGTTCGCCAGCGCCAGGAGGTCGTCGTGCGACGGCTCCGGCTCGACGTACTCGCCCGACAGGCGCACGATCTCCCAGCCGCGCGGAGCGGTCAGGCCTTCGGCGTGGGCGGCGCAGAGGTCGTAGGTGTGGGGCTCGGCAAAGGTGGCGAGCGGGCCGACCACTGCGGTCTGGTCGCCGTAGACGTAGGTGAGTGTCGCGATGGCAGGCTTCGAGCACGCGGTGCGGGAACACCTCCTGGACAGACTCACGTCGCGGACTCTATGCCAGCACGGCGGGGTCTCCGGCTCGGCACGCCGTAGGCTGCGAGCGTGACTTCGGCCGGCATCCCTCCGCGCCCCTCCCGGGCCGCCCGTCGGGACCGCCGCGGCCGTGGGGTGCGAGGTCCGCTGGCCTGGCCGGCGGTCCCGGCCATGACGACCCGTCGCCAGCAGTTCGACGACCTGGTGCTCGACAGCGCCGCCCGCCTCGAAGGCCGGCTGGGGCCGCGGTTCTCCCAGGTCGAGTTCGCGGTCGAGGACGTGCCCCCGACCGACCCCGCCCCGTGGGAGCGCGATGGGGCCCCGCTGGGTCGGGCGTTCCCCGCCCACGGCCGCACACCGGCCCGGATCGTCATCTACCGCAGGCCGATCGAGGCCCGGGCCGAGAGCCAGCGGGACCTGACGGCGATCGTGCAGGACGTCGTCGTGGAGCAGGTGGCGGCGTTGTTCAACCTGCCACCGGGCGACCTCGACCCCCGCTACGACGACGGCAGCTGAGCCCGGGCGGTGCCCGGTGGGGCCGGGCGCACGTCGCACGTCCCAGGGTGCCGGCGTGCCTCGCTAGGGCGAGACCTGACGCAGGCCCACCGAGGTGGTGCGGAGCACCGTGTCACGCAACGGCGTGACCGAGATGAGCCACCCCTGCGGGTCGGGCCGCAGCGCCACGACTCCTGCCCGCACCCGGCCCGCGCCCGAGACGCGGTGCACCCAGACCGAGCTCGCGCCGGTGACGTCGAGGAGGGCTGACGCATCGACCCCGACCTCCGGGCGGCGCGAGGTCTCGACGCCCTGCGCGTCGACGGTCACCACCTCGACCCCGCTGGCGTCGCCCGAGGAGGTGAGGGAGAGGTAGCGCCGGATCGGTATGTCGCCCTCGTTCGGTGTCGTCAGCGGGAGGCCTGCGACGCCGGTGATCGGCGGGGTCGACGAGGCCCAGGCGAGGTCGCCGGGCTGCCCGGGCTGGCCTCGGGTCACGAGCGCTGCGGCCACGACGGGCACGTCGGCGCGCACCTGGATGCCGACGTTGGCGATGCCGAGCTTGGAGAGGTCGATGTCGCGGACGGCGCCGCCGTCGATCCGGATCACTCCCCCACCAGGGAGGGCGCGGGGGCCGTCGGCGGTCAGCACCCGCGCCTGGACGACGGCCTCGGAGCTGCCGGGCACCGCGACGCGCAGCACCGACCGACCGTTGACCGACACCGCCGGGATCACCTGGTCGCGGGACGGGAGGGCAGCCGGCGCCGCATCGTCCGCACCGCCGGACCTCGTGCCGTCGAGCCACGAGTCGTTGACCCACGCGCCGACCACCCCGCCCTCGGCCACGACGTGGACGACGGGACTGGCGATGTCGCCCGAGATGGAGTCGAGGAGGAAGGAGGAGCGGCCGTGGGCCGGCACGAGGATGCCCTTGCCGGTGGGCGACGAGACGGTGCCGTCGGGGCCGTGCAGTGTGGCGTCGACGGTGACCGGGTTGCCACCCGGGTTGGTGAGCACCAGCCGCTCCTGGCGGCCCGCGTCACCGCCACCGGCGGCGATCCAGAACTCCGCCCCCGGCTGACCGCAGGCGGCGCTGCCGAGCGAACGCAGGTCCCCGGTCGGCACCAGCCAACCCTGTGCGGCCGCCACCCCGGCGGCCATCGACTCGGTCGCCGTGACGAGCACGCCCGCGGCGCCGTCCTGGTCGGCGGAGACGGTGCTGGCCCGGGAGGTCACGGGCGCGGCGAGCGCGCCCTTCGGCATACGGCTCAAGGCGAGGCGACCCGGCGCGGGCGCCGGCGTGACCCCCGTGAGGGCCCGCAGCGGTGCCGAGGCAGCGGCCACCCGCACCCCGACGTCGGCGTCGTCCACGCCCGGCACCCCCTTGAGCTCGGGCCCGGGGCACACGAGCGATGCGCTGCGCACGGCGGAGGTGGCGCCGGGCGTGGCCCGCTCGGCGCCGTCGTCGGCACCCACCGCCACCGCGCCCTGGCTGTGCACGGCGCCGAGGACGATGCCGACACCCGCCACGGTCACGAGCGTGGTGCGCAGCATGCCGCTGGCCGAGAGGTTCACGGGCGCCTCCTCCTCGAGGAGCGGTTGCCGAACGGCACCGCCAGGAAGACGACGAGGAGCAGCAGCACACCCTGGGCGTAGCGCCACGTGGAGCTGGTCGGGAGCACCTCGACGGAGATCGTCGCCGGTCCCGCGGGGAGGGCGTAGCTCGCGCTGTCGCCGCTGGGGGCCAGGACGTGTCCGTCGACGCTCACGCGAGCGTGGCGCACCCAGTCGGGGGTCTCGGCCAGGACCAGCGTGGCACCGGTCGGCACCACCGACCGCACGTCGAGGGCGCTGTGGGCTCCGGTCACCGGCACGGCCTGCTCGGTGGACCTGGTGACGATCCGGGCCCGGGACGGCGCGACGGCGTCGTCGGCCGTGCCACCCCCTCCGGGCAGCACCCGCCAGAAGGTCACCCCGTCGTGCTCGCCGAGGCGGCTGAGGCCGGCGGTGGCGTCGAGGGCGCGGATGCGCGGGTCGGTGGCGTCGGTCCGCAGCCCGACGAAGCCCACGGCCTGGTCGGACAGGTCGGCGGCCGGGGTGAGGGCACCGGGCGCGGTGCCCTGGGCGAACAGCTCACCGACCGACGCGGCCAGGGGTGCGCTGCTGGGTCGCAGCGAGGCCGGGGTGGGCAGCGCGCGCACGACGTCGGAGACCTCGCGACCGAGCAGCTGGTAGGTCAACCCTTCGCCCTCGGGCGTGAGGAGCAGCATGCGGTTGGCGATCCCGCTGTCCGCCTGGTCGACCGCCACCGCCGGACGAGGGTCCTGCCACGCAGAGAGCTGGTCGCCGACGGTGCGCCAGGTGAGCCAGCCACCACTGACGAGCACGGAGGCGACGAGGGCACCGGCAACCGGCCAGCGAGCCAGTGCCTGCCACCCGCCCCGGGCGCGGCTCACGGCCAGCCCGTCGGCCCCCATCAACGCCGCAGCGAGGAGGGCCATCGAGAGGACGAGCAGGCCCGTCCCCGCCCACGCGGTGATCGGGCGACCTGCCTCGGGGAGACCCTGGGGCACGAAGCCGAGGTGGAGGCGCGGAGCGACCACGGCGTAGGCGAGCCCGACGAGGCCCACGACGGCCACGACGCTCGCGGCGCGGCCACGGCGGCCCGACCGCAGGAGTCCCAGCAGCCCGGCGACCACGAGGGGCACCGAGAGCAGCACGGGGTAGGACCCGGGGCCACCGGGGTGGAGCAGGGCGATCTGCCAGGTCTCGGCCTGGTCGCTGCCCCAGACCGAGAGCCCGGGCCCGGTGAACACCAGCGCGGGTCGCTCGACCAGGGTGGCGACCCACGGCCCGAGCAGGAGGACGGGCCCGACGACGATCGCGAGGCCACGCACCCGGGCCCAGCCGTGACCGGCCAGCACCACCCCGAGGCCGCACAGGACGACCAGGACGAGCAGGGCAGGGGCGAAGGCGCCCAGGACGGTGGCGGCCAGGACCGTCGCCGCCGTGGCGGTGGTCGTGCCGCCGCGCCGACCGGCGAGTGTCACCCCGGCCGCGACGAGGGGCAGCAGTACCGCCGCGACGATGGCCCCCACGCGGGCGGAGGCGACCGCCGTGGCCAGCACCGCGGTCGTGGACCACGCCACGGCCGCCAGCGCGCGGGGCAGCCGCGAGTGGGTCACGACCCGCGCGCCGAGGTATGCCGTCAGCGTGGCCAGCGGGAGCGCAAAGGTCACCAGCAGGGTCACCACGGACCCGGCCGGCGACGCGGGAGCGCCGAGGAGGGGCAGGTGGGCGACGACCCACGAGAGCCCGGCCAGTACGGCGAGGTGGGGCCCCTGTTCGCCACCGACCCCGAGACCGGCGCCGTGCCAGCCGTCGAGCCAGGTGTGCCAGAGGGTGGCCGCCCCCGCACGCGCCCCGACCGTCTCGCCGCCCGTGAGGCCGTGGTCGAGTCGGTCGCTGAAGCTGCCCCCGAACCGGCGGGTGGCCAGCGCGGACACGACCACCATGGCCAGCACGACCAGCAGCCCCGGGTTGCGCGCCGCCCGTGAGGCCAGGGTGGCGCCGAGGACGTTGAGGTCCTGCGCCTCGTCGGAGACCGGACCCGACTCGATCGCGGCGGCGCGGGCCGAGTCGGCCTCGCCGGGCGTCAGCGCGACCTCGTCGTGGATGAGGTCGGTGGTGTGCCGCAGCACCGTGCGGGGCGGGACGAACAACCCCTGCAGGTCGCGGCGCCGCACCTGGCGGGTGCCGCGGGAGCGCCACCGCGCGCCCAGCACCCGGACGGGCGTGAGCACGGCGCCGATGTCGGAGAACTCGGCCCAGGCGGCGCGGGGGCGCTTCGCGAGCAGCAGCGCCAGCGCGGCCACCGTGCTCGTCAGCACGATCCAGGCGGCGAGCAGGGGCAGCGACCACCAGGCGCACCGGGCGAGCGCGACGCGACGCGCCTGGCGCCGCATCCGGGTGGGCGAGTCGAGCGGCGCGACGTCGTCCGGGCCCCCCTCGGCGCCGGTGCGCAGGGTGGCGCGGGGCACGACGACCACCCGCCGGCCGGACTGCTGGGCCCGCCACGAGAAGTCCACGTCGGCACCGAAGTCACCGAACGCGCGTTCCGGACCGCCGAGCCCGTCGAACAGGCCGCGCTCGACCAGCATCCCGGTGGCACGGATCGCGAGCACGTCGGTGCGGCGGTCGTACTGGCCCTGGTCGGGCTCGCCGGGCGCAGGCGACGGGATGACCCGCCCACTGCGGGTCAGCTGCAGGCCCACGGACCGCAGGGCGCCGGCGCGGGTCCAGTCGAGGAGCTTGGGACCGGCCACCCCGACCGAGGGGCTGCGGCGCACCGCGTCGAGCAGGCGGGCCAGCGTCATGGGGGCGGCGGCGCTGTCGGAGGTGAGCACCCACACGTGGGTGACGGTGCGAGCCGCGTCGGCCGCGTCGGCCGCGTCCCGGTCCGTCGCGTCCACGTCGGTGACGTCCTGGGCGAGCGCCGACCGCACGGCACACGCGAGGGAGGCCGCGCCGGGGACCGTCACGAAGCTGATCGAGCCGATGGCCTCGGCGATCCCGCGGTGGGCCCGCACGGTCTCGACGGCGTTGCCGTCCACGCCGGGGTCGACCACCACGAGCCGGTCTGGGGTGCGCGTCTGGCGCGCGAGGGAGTCGAGGGTCTCCGGGAGCGCCGAGGCGGGGCCCCGCAGGACCAGCACCGCCGTCACCGTCGCGACCGCCGCAGGAGGTCCTGCGGGGTCCGTCACGTCATGGGGCGGGGCAAGCGTCATGCGCTGGTCACGAGGGAGTCGCCACGTCGGCGACTAGACCGCACGCTTCTTGAGCTTGCGGCGCTCCCGCTCGGACAGGCCCCCCCAGATGCCGAACCGCTCGTCGTGCGCGAGGGCGTACTCCAGGCACTCGGCCCGCACCTCGCACCCGACACAGACCTTCTTGGCCTCTCGGGTCGAACCGCCCTTCTCAGGGAAGAACGCCTCGGGGTCCGTCTGGGCACAGAGCGAACGCTCCTGCCACGACATCTCCACCTCTTCGCCACCTTCAAAGGTGACCAACTGAAGTTCCTGCACGGCTTCCTCCTCGACCCGGTGCGCCGCCATGTGACCAACTGGTGTGACACGGTGTGTGACCCAGTGCGATCACAACAATGGAATTACACGCGTGTCATACGTGGTTCGTCAAGCGGAAGTCTGATATTTGCCCGATCGGCTGAACCTTGATAACGCCTCTTCACCTGGCGCTAGAGGTGCGGTACAGGGCCATGGCGGGGCAGAGGCGGATGGCGGCGGCCCGGGCCTGCTCACCGTCGTCGGTCCCTCCCGCCGCCCGGTCGAGCACCAGGGGGTATCCCCACTCGTCGAGCCGGACCGTCCCCGGGAGCAGGCTGGCACAGATCCCGTGGCCGGTGCAGCGGACCCGGTCGACCCGCAGCCCTCCCGTCGGGTCAGTGCGTGAAGGAGTGCTGCGCATCGGTCTTCCTGACGTCGTGGTGGGCACTGCAGCGACCGCTGGCGTGCTCGGCAAGGTGGTCGTGGAGCACCCGCAGGGCCGAGGTGGCGAACCCGGCGACCCCGTCGGGGAACCGACACGCACCACGATCGACCAGGGACCGCGCGCGCTTCGAGAGCCGTCGACGGGCCTGCTGCCCCTCAGGGCCGCCTGCCGCGAGGTCGTGCCAGTCGGCGGCCACGGACGGCAGCCCGAACATGCACGGACCGCACTGCCCAGCGCTCTCCCCCGCCGCGTAGTCGAGCCACCGACCCACTTCCTCGACCGGGCAGGCTCGTTCGTCGAACACGTGGACCACCCCGGGACCAGTCCGGCCACCGAACTCCGCGAGGGCGGCCGAGGACCACACGGTCCGCAGGGCCTCCCGCCGGCTCAGCAGGACGCCGCCGAGCCCTCCGACGACGACGGGACCGGGCTCGGCGCCCGCGACGTCGAGGATGTCGGCGAGCGCGGCACCGGTCACGACGTCGAGGACCCCGGGGCGGGCGACCGCTCCACCCACCGCGACCAGGCGCGGTCCGGGCTCGCTGGGAAGGCCCTGGCTGCGGAACCAGTCCGGGCCGTGGTCGACGACCTGGGCCACCCGCCACACGGTCTCGGCGTTGAGGACGAGGGTCGGCCGGATGCGGCGGCCCTCGCTGTCCGCACCGCCGCGGACGAAGGGTGCGCGCTTGGTCATCGGACGGGCCAAGCCTCCCTGGGCGAGGGAGATCAGCGAGGTCTCCTCCGAGGCCACGTAGCGCGCGGGGGCCGACAGCACGTCGAGCCCGGCAGCACGCAGTCGTGCCTCGGTCGCGGAGCCGCGGTGGGCGGCATACCGGACCCGGCGGCGACCGGCGACGAGCTTGGCGCCACGGACCAGGGCGTCGAGGTGCTCGGCGACGACGTAGCCGTCCTTGGCCGCGCCGATCTCCCCGTCACACGCGTTGACGATGAGGGAGGCGCGGTGGTCCCGTGCTGCGCGCAGCTTGGTGGCGGTGCTGAACGCGGCGCCGCCACGGCCGGTGAGCCCGGCGCGGTCGAGGAGCTCGACGAGGTCCTGGGTCATGACCACTCCTGGCCGACGATCGCCTGGCGGCGGGCGCGGTCGGCGTGCGTGGAGAACGCGCGCCACAGGAGGCTGACCCCGCCCACGACGGCGCACGCCACGGGGACGGCGCGCAGGAGCGGCTCGTTGGCCGTGCCCATGGCATAGCCGTGGACCAGGGCCATCGGCCACAGGGCGAACGCGAGGAGGTGGACGCCTCTCCAGACTCGTCGCGAGAGGCGGTGCCGCAGCAACGACGTCGCCACCACGGCCAGGATCAGGTCGAACGCGAGGGTGCCGAGGCCCACCCACCACGGCTGGTAGCCGGCGGTGAACGGCACGAACGCCGAGATCCAGTCGATGCTCACATAGGTCTCGACGATGGCGGTCGCGATGTGCGCGAGGAGGAATGCCGACGTCCCGAGGGCCAGGGTGCGGTGCAGCCCGACGACCACGGTCTGGCTGACCGCGCGAGTGCGTCGGCCGGCGGTCAGCGCGCCGAGCACCAGCACGGCCGTGAGGAGCACGATGCTCACGGTCCCCGTGGCTCGGGAGAGAAACCACAGCAGCTCGTTCATGCCGCGCTCCGCGCCGGGGGCACGGGCGTGGGCCACCCCGGCGTGGTGACCACCGGGCCGCCATCGGCCGCGTCGAGCCGCGCCGGTATGCCGCGCGCCTCCAGCCAGGCGGGCGCCGCGAGCCCGAGCACCACTGCGGCGGTGGACGCGGCGTTGGCCTCGAGGGCGTTCGTGGCCGCGCAGGTGACCTGCTCCCAGACGACCGGGGCGCTGCGTCCGGTGCGCGGGTCGACGATGTGGTGGTGGGACTCACCGTCCTTGGACCAGGTGCGCTTGCGCGTGGAGGACGTGGCGAAGGCCTGGCCGAGGCTGCTGACCACCTGGCGGACGTCGCCGTCGGTGCCTTCGATCCCGATCTGCCAGCCGTCGGTCGGCAGCTCTCCGGAGACCGCGATGTCGCCACCGAGGTTGACGAGGAACCCGCCGGGAAAGCGCGCGGCGAGCGCCCGCGCGATGGTGTCGGCGGCGTGCGCCTTCGCGCTGGCACCGACGTCGATGACCGTGCCCGGGTCGACGCGCACGCACCGGGCGTCGACATCGAGGCGGAGGCTGCGCCACCCCGGGACGACGAGCGGGACCGCGCGGGCGTCGTCGTCACCGGACACTGCCTCGCGACCGGGCACCGCCTCGCGACCGGGGACCGCCTCGCGACCGGGGACCGCCTCGCGGGCGCGCACCACGTCGAGGTCGGCGTCGTACCCCGAGGCGATGACGGCACCACCGACGGTGGGGTCGACCAGGCCGTCGGTCAGGGCCGCTGCTCGCAGCGCCGCCTGCAGGGTGTCGGCCAGGACCGACGAGACCAGCGCCGCCGCCTCGCGGTTGGCGGCGAGGCGCGCCAGGGCACTGACCTCGGAGTCGGCGCGGAAGCGGCTGGCGGCGAGGTCGAGGTCGGCGAGGTGCGTGCGAGCGATGACGATGGCCTCGCCCAGGACCTCCGGTCGCGTGACGACCAGCTGGTGACGGGTGCCGATGGCGTCGAACGCCGCGGACGCCGTGATCGCGTGCTGGGGGACGGCCCCCACGTCGGCGGTCACGACCCGCTCGAGTTCGACTGCGACGAGCCTGAGCCCGAGGTGACGCCCTGCACCGCTCCGAAGCTCGAGCTGCTCGACGACGACCCCGAGGACGCCGACCCCGAGGACGCCGACGACCCCGCTGAGTTCGCGGACGGGTCGACGGACGTGCCCTGGGACGTGGACGTCCCGGCTGCGCTCGTGGTCGTCTGCGCCTGGTCGGCCAGGTGCACGCCGACGACCCCGGCGCTGAGGGCCGCGGCGAGCAGGGCGCCGGCGCTCCAGCGGCGGACGAGGGTGAGCGGGCTGTGCGGGGAAGTCATCGGAAGGTCCTTCTCTGGTCGGGTTCGTCCACCGTGGCGGCCCCTGCTGTGTCTCTCCTGTGTCACACCCATGGGTCTGTCGGGTCCTTGTGGTGGAGAGGTCGTGGGGACGCCATGGAGACCCTGTGGGCCTAGGAGCCGGACGTCGTGGCCTGTGGCTGCTGCGGAGCGGGCTGGACGGGGGTGACGCTGCGGAAGGTCCGCGTCGGCTTCGTGGCGCGAGATGGCGTGGTCCTGGCCCGCCGGGTCGCTGCCCGGCTGGTGACGGGATTCCTGGCTGACGTCGTGGCCGGAGCCGTCCCGGGAGTGGCTGCGGGGCGGGCCACGTCGGCCGCGGCGGCGTGGGCCAACCTGCGTGCGTGGTGGCCGGCGAGGTGCACGGTCACCACGCCCGCCCCCACGGCTGCCGCGACGAGGCTTCCCGCCGTGACGCGGTGGATCAGGCGAACGAGACGTCGAGGGTCGGTGGGAGGCATGGTGACCACGGTGCGCCTTCCTTGCTGTACGCCACCTGAGCGTTGCTGTGCGCAGCCTGAGCGTTGCTGTGAGCCACCTGAAGGACGGGTGGTCTGACCCGCCGCGTCCGGACCGACGCCTGCTGCAAGACTGCGCACATGCGCATCACGGCACTGGCCGGTGGCGTCGGAGGAGCCCGTTTCCTGCGCGGCCTCCGCACCCACCTCGACCACTCCCCCGTCCTCGCAGACACCGAGCTCACCATCATCGGCAACACCGGTGACGACATCAGCCTGTTCGGGCTGCGGGTCTGCCCCGACCTCGACACGCTGCTCTACACCCTGGGTGGCGGCAGCCACGAGGCCCAGGGCTGGGGACGGGCCGACGAGAGCCACCGGGTGCTCGGCGAGCTTGCCGCCTATGGCGCGGTGCCGCAGTGGTTCGGCCTCGGCGACCTCGACTTCGGCACCCACATCGTCCGCTCCCAGTGGCTGGGCCAGGGCCTGTCGCTCTCCGAGGTCACGGCCCGCCTCGCGGCGCGCTGGGGCCTGCCCGACCAGCGGGTGACCCTGCTGCCGATGAGCGACTCCCCCGTCGAGACCCACGTGGTCATCGAGGACGAGCAGGGTCAGCGCGCCATCCACTTCCAGGAGTGGTGGGTCCGCCACCAGGCGTCCATCCCGGCGCAACGGTTCCAGGCCGTCGGCATGGACCGCGCCACGGCCGCACCGGGCGTGCTCGACGCGATCCGCGGTGCCGACGTCGTCCTGCTGCCGCCGAGCAACCCGGTGGTCTCCATCGGGATCATCCTCGGGGTGCCGGGGGTGCGGGATGCGTTGCGTGGCACCGCTGCTCCCGTCGTCGGCGTCTCCCCCCTCATCGGCGGTATGCCGGTGCGTGGCCACGCCGACGCGTGTCTCCGCGCGATCGGCGTCGAGTCCACGGCGGCCGCCGTGGCAGGGCTCTACGAGGACTTCCTCGACGGCTGGCTGGTCTCGCCCGAGGACGAGCCGTCGGTGCGGCTCCCCCGGGCCACGGTCCGCAGCCGGCCGCTGCTCATGACCGACAACGGTGCGGCGGCCGAGATCGCCGGGGCCGCGCTCGACCTGGCGCTCGAGCTGGCCGTCGCCACCCGGGGCGCCTGAGCCGTGCCGGCCCTCTCGATCCTGCCGGTGACCGGTGTGCCCGAGGTCCAGGCCGGTGACGACCTGGTGGCGCTGCTCCTGGCGTCCCTCGCCGCCGCGGACCTGGCCCTCGTCGACGGTGACGTCGTCGTCGTCTCGAGCAAGGTGGTCTCGAAGGCGCTGGGCCTGTGGGCCGACACGGAGCTCAAGGGCGCGGCGGTGATCAGCCAGACCATCCGGGTGGTGGCTGAACGCAGGACCGGCGACCGGGTGACGCAGATCGTGCAGTCGACGGCTGGGCCGATCATGGCCGCAGCCGGGGTGGACGCGTCCAACACCGGGGGCCGTGATGCGGTGCTGTTGCTGCCCGCAGACCCGGACGCCGAGGCGGAGCACCTCCGGGTGGCGCTGCTCGCCGCCACCGGGCTGTCGCGGATCGGCGTGGTGGTGAGCGACACCGCGGGGAGGCCGTGGCGGTTCGGGCAGACCGACTTCGCCCTCGGCGCCGCGGGCGTCGTGGCCGTCGACGACCTGCGCGGCGGCGTGGACGCCGACGGCCAGCCGCTGTCCGTGACGGCCCGCGCAGTCGGCGACGAGCTGGCTGCTGCCGCCGACTTGGTCAAGGGCAAGGCCGATGCGATCCCGGCCGCGGTCGTCCGAGGGACCCCGTGGGCGCGTGCCGAGCGCGGTGCGGGCGCCCGGGCGTTGATCCGCACCGGACGCGAGGACTGGTTCGACTACGGCCGGGCCGAGGCCGTCCGGGCCGCCCTCGGCGTCGAGCCGGGGGAAGGCACCGCTGAGCAGGTCGGGATCCCCGCCGTCGGCCCGGAAGACGTGTCAAGCCGCCTGCACCGGGCTGTGGCCGTGGCCCTGCTCGGCGCCCCGGACGTCGGCATCGACGTCGGCCACCACGACGGCGGGGGGCAGGTGCACCTGAGCAGCCCCTCGGCATACCAGCTCGGCATCGCCGTGGCCCGGCTCGAGGTGGCGCTCTGGGGCGAGGGGCTCACGGCCGAGGTCCCCGACGAGGTGGCCGGGCTCGACCTCCGGCTCGAGGTCCACGACCGCTGACCACCGCCGGGTCCTGGGTCGCGCCCTGGGTCGGGTCCTGGGTCGCGCCCTGAGTCGCATCCTGGGTCGCGCCCTGAGTCGCATCCTGGGTCGCGCCCGGGGCCCCGACCTGTTGCCGGCAGATCCTCACCGGGACGCCGATCCAGCGGTCCCGTGCCCACCAGACCGCAACAAGTCCAGGGTGACTAGTCAGAGGTGACGGCCGTCAGCGGCGGGTCGGGAGGTGGGTCCTCGGCGCCATGCGCGGACCCCGTCGGGGGCGGGCCGCCCCCGCCAGCCCGAGCAGGTGCTGCACGCGGTAGCGGTGTCCGCGGTAGGGCTCGAGCAGCTCGGCGAGGACGTCGTCGTCATGGGCCTCGCCCAGCAAGGCCCAGGTGAGGTCCTTGGCCACGTGGTAGTCGCCGAAGCTCACGGAGTCGGGGTCACCCAGAGCGCGTTGGGCGACCTCGGCCGCCGTCCACACACCGATGCCGGGGACGGATCGCAGCCGACGGTGCGCGGCCGGGAGCGGCAGACCGGCGCACTCCTCGATGCGGCCGGCCACCTTCGCCGCCCGGACCACGGTGCCGGACCGCGCGCCGTCGACCGATGCGGCCAGCCAGTCCCACGACGGGATGGCGGCCCACTGGGCCGCCGTCGGGGCGACCCACAGCCGACGCTGTTCACCCGGACCCGGGGCCCGCGAGCCGAACCGGTGGACGAGGGTGCGGTAGCCGCCGAAGGCCTCCTTGCCGGTGACCTTCTGCTCGATCGCGGCCGGCACGAGGGCGTGCATGACCAGGCCGGAGCGCGGCACGTGCCACGCGGCATACCTCTTCCAGGCGCTGGCCACCTGGGGGTGGTGCGCCACGAAGTCACTGTCGTCATCGTCCTCGCCGAGCAGCGAGGGCACCTGGTCGAGTGCCCACTGCGCCCCGTCACCCCAGGCCGTGGCGACCACCTCACCGACATCGCGTCGCTGTTCGAGGCGCAGGGTCGCCGGCCCCACCGGCGTCGGCAGGCCGAGCCACCAACCGTCACCACGGTCGGGCTGGAAGGTCGGGTCGCCTCCCCCGCGGCGGAACGCCGAGACGATCAGTCCGACGGCAGTGGCCCGGCCGGGACGCCACACGCGGGTGGTCTCGACCGTCGGGGACATGCCGCCAGTGTCGCGCGTTGGGGTGACAGAGTCCGCAGGCGGGCCACGTAGACTCTGCGCGACCCGCCCCCGAACGACCCCGAGGAACCCGTGGCAAACAAGCGCGCGAGCCAGGACCGCAAGGCCCGACTGGCCGAGATCCAGAACCAGCAGAAGGCCAAGGAGCGGAAGGTTGTCGTCGGCATCGTCATCGGCTGCCTCGTGCTGCTGGCCGGTCTCACGGGGGTCGTCCTCTACGCGATCAACGACGCCAAGGGCAAGCAGCTCCCCGCCCTCGGCGTCTCCGTGGCAGCCGCCAAGTGCGACCCGGTCACCACTGACACCGCGTCCGGCTCGGGCGAGCACGTCGGGCCGGGCACGCAGAAGCCCGACCAGACCTCGGTGCAGTACACGACGATCCCGCCGAGCAACGGCGCCCACTTCGTCAGCCCCGACGTCAGCGGCCGCGACTTCTACACCGCCACCGACCGTCCCGTCCTCGAGACGCTGGTCCACAACCTGGAGCACGGCTACACGATCCTCTGGTACGACGGCACCAAGGTGAAGGACACCTCGCTCCTCAAGGACGTCGCCGACCAGGCCAACAAGCTCGCCGAGACCAGCGGGAAGTTCAAGGTCGTCGAGTGGGACCCCAGCCGGGGCGCGTTCCCCGCCGGCAAGCCCTACGCGCTGTCGCACTGGGCCAAGGACGCCGGCCACCGCCAGCTCTGCGGCGACCTCTCCGGCCAGGTCATCATCGACTTCGTGAAGAAGTACCCGAAGACCGACACCCAGGAGCCGGGCGCCGCCTGACCCCTCTGGTCCCCGGCCGCCACGCCCCGGTATGCCGCCCGCTCGCCTGAGCGGGCGGCATACCTGTCTCTGCGGTGAGGACGCGACGCCGCGGGGCGGTGTTCGGTGCCGCGGTGAGGCCGCGGGGCGTCAGAGCTGGAGGGGGTCGAGGCGCAGCGGGGGTCCGGCCGGTCGGGCGTCCTTGAAGGCCGCCCAGATGTAGGTCGGCGCCATCGGCGCGGCAGCCTCGAGGACGCGACCGGGCACCCGGCTCACCCACGCCGGGATCTGGTCGGTGCCGGCGAAGGCCGCGCTGTCCGCGAGCACCGGCAGCGTGTAGTCCCAGACGTCGAAGGCGCCGAAGAGGCGGCGCAGCCCGGCCCGGGTGTAGTAGTGCTCGTAGTAGTGCTCCCCGCGACCGGTCAGCCGCATGTAGCGGTCGGCCGCGGGCTGGGGCAGCCAGGACAGGAACGGCAGCTTGTAGTGCGGCTCGACGACCTGGAAGCGGTGACCGACCCCGAGGTACAGCACACCGGTGGGGCTCAGCACGCGGTGGATGTCGGCGACCACCGACTCGGGGTCGACCACGTGCTCGTAGATGTGGTTGAAGACGACGACGTCCATCGAGCCGTCCTCGAACGGGAGCGCCTCACCGCGGGCCAGGCTGAACTCGACGCGGTCCCCGAACCGGGCCCGCGCCGCGATCAGCCCCGGTTCGTCGATGTCGACTCCCGTGGTGTGCGCCCCGGCCAGGGCCAGCTCGTCGGCGATGAAGCCGGCCGAGCACCCGACGTCGAGGGCGCGCAACCCGGCCAGGTCGGCGCGCCCCAGCGCGTGCCGGACGACGGCGAGGATCTTCTGGGCCTTCTGGCGACGCTTGCGCTCGTCGAGCATCGCCCCCATCAGCTCGGAGTAGGCCAGCTGCTCGGCCCGTCCGGCGAGGGCTCCGCCGGGCGCCTCCGGTGAGTCGGGTGAGTCGGGTGAGTCGGGCGACACGGGCCCGTCGGGGCTCGCACCCTCGGCACTCACGAGCTGGTCTCCTCGGCGGCCACGTCGGGGTCGATCTCGATGTGGTCGTGCTCCCGCTCCTGCGGCGAGGTGACGAGGTGGTGCGAGCGCGCGTAGAGCCAGCCACCCAGGGCGAACACGACGTCCGCGGCCACGGTGAGGAAGCGCGAGAGCACGACCACGGCGGTGGCCGCGGAGGTCGAGGTCACCGGCGCGAGGATCAGCACCAGCACTCCTTCGCGCACACCCACGCCGGCCGGCAGCACGACGCTGAACATCGCGATCGACGACGCCAGCGCGAACCCCGAGAGGCTCGCCAGCACCAGCTGGCCCGTGCCGGTGTCCTCGCCGGTGGCCCTGGCCAGCACCAGCACGTGCAGCCCGGAGGAGACCCAGGCCCCGATGAAGAACAGCGTCGCGGTCAGCACGGCCCGGCCGGAGAGGCGGTGCTCGAGCTGCTCACGGCGCAGCACCCGCAGGACGGTGGCGATCCCCCAGTTGAGCAACGGCGGCCAGAGCACCACCGCCAGCAGCGGGACCGCGAGCAGGAGCGCCCAGCCGGTGCGCGCCGCCGAGTCGTCACGGGTGATCAGCAGCGGCAGGGCGGGAGCGCCCACGATCAGCCCACAGATGGCGGCCATCGCGACGGAGACGAACGCGACCACCGCCGAGCGCTTGCGGGGGATGTGCAGCCGGGCGCCGATCTCGGCCTGCGCGACGATGCTCCAGACGGCCCCCGGCACGTACTTGCCGAGCTGGCCCACGAAGAAGATGCCGCCGGCCGGGGCGACGTGCAGCGGCGAACCGAGGTCGGCCATGAGCACCCGCCACCCCAGCACCGTGAAGATCGGGGGCAGGCAGACGAGCACCGCGGCGAGGGCGAACGTCGCCGCGTCGATCCGCCCGATGTCAGCCGACACCTCGCGCCAGTTCTTGGCGACGGCCACCGTCACCGCCGTGACGACCAACAGGGCCAACAGGATCCGCAGCCCGCTGAAGACCCGGGCGCGGGTGGAGGAGGCGGTGCGCGTGGGTGCCGGGGCCATGTCAGCGCCTCCGCAGGGTCAGCCGGAGCAGCCCGTATGCCGCGTCGGTGCGGGTGGACGTGTCGGACGCCGAGCGCATGCGTCCGGTGATGTCGCCATCGAGGTCGCCGACGAGCACGAACCCGAAGTCGTGCGATCGCGCCAGGACCGCACGCACGTCGGCCGGCCCCAGGGCACCCTCGGCGCCGGGATGGCCGATGGGCAGGGTGACGCAGAGCAGACCGCCGGACTTGAGGGCCCACGAGGCCTGGCTCATCGCCTCGTCGATGTCGTCGGCGTCGCAGCCGCCCGGGTGCAGCCGCACGATCACGTCGAGTGACGCAGTGTCGACGTCAAGCACTTCCACGCTCGACCGGTGGCCGGTCAGCTCCAGCTCCACCGGCGCGAACCCGATCGCCCGCGCCCACCGCGACAGCGGCGACCGACTGCCCGACTCGTCGACGATGACGGCACTGCGGCGGCCGTCGTCGCGCACCCGGACGATGGCCGCAAGGGCCCCGAGGGCCGCCCACGCGGCGATCCCGTCGCTGCACCGCGGGAGGCCGAGGCTGCGGGCGAGGGCCTTGGCGTCGTCGGCGTCGTGGCCGTCGGCGAGGACGTCGGAGGCGCGCACCCACTCGGGCAGGTCGCTGCGGCGGAGCTCGACCTCGGGCCGTGAGGCAGCGACCACGGCGCGCACCGTGTTCGCCATCCGGTGCCGCAGGTGGCCAGCCACCGCGGCCGCACCGGTCGGCGCCTCGGCGTCATCATCCGCGTCGTCGTCGGGCTCTGCCGCCGGCTCCACTGCGGCCAGCGCCTCGATGGTGCCGACGTAGCGCGCCCACGGCCCCGACAGGTCGGGCGGGCGGACCTGCGCGCGGAGCTGGTCGGCCAGCCCCGGTTGCGCGAGCCGCCGCAGCGCGTCGACGAGGGCCGCCTTGTCGTTCGGGGTCACGAGGAGGCCGTCGACGCCGTCGCGCACCTGACCGCCGAACGTGCCGACGTCGGAGGCGAGCACGGGAAGCCCGTGCTGCTGGCCGAGCAGGGCGTTCTGGGACGCCGTGGCGCTGCGGTAGGTCAGGGCCAGCACGTCGTGCGAGGCCAACAGCGGAGCCAGCCGGTCCGCGGGCACGTACCCGCCGTGGACCTCGACGCGGTCGCGCAGGCGCGGGTCCTGGGCGAGCTCCTTGACGCGTTCGCCGCTGGACCCCCACATCTCCCCCGCGACGGTCAGGGTGGGGCCGGGCACCTCGGCCAGTGCCTCCATGAGCAGGTCGACGCCCTTGTAGTCGCGGACCATGCCCAGCGCGAGGAGCCGCGGCGGGCCGTCGTGCTCGACCCGGTCGACCGGCGCTCCCCCGGGCAGGTGGGGCGGCAGGTCGGTCACCGACACGCGGGGCGCCCCCAGCTCGTAGGCCAGCCTGGCCTGCTCGTCGCTGTGCACCAGCACGGAGTCGACCCGCTCGAGGAACTGCTTCATCAGCTCGCGGTCGCCCGGGTGCGTCTCGTGCGGCAGCACGTTGTGGGCGATGACCACGGTGCGCGGACCGGCGTGGGCGGTCCCTCGCTGGACCGAGCGGCGACCGACGCCGGCCGCCCGCAGGAGGGCGAGGTGGGCGGGCACGACGGCAGGGATGACGTGCACCACCACGACGACGTCGAAGCCGCGGAGCCGGCGGCCGGTGCGCACCCACGTGTCGGGCCTGGCCCAGCTGAGGGCGCGGACCGTGCGTGGGAACGGCTCCACGTCGGGCGCTCCCCCGGGCACGGCCTGCTCACCGGGGTAGAGCTTGGAGGGGTAGAGGTGCGACCACGACACCAGGGTCACGTCGTGACCGGCCTCGGCCAGCTCGTGGGCCAGGCTCGTGGTGTGCGCGGCCACGCCACCCTTGTACGGGTGGGTCGGACCGACGACCGCCACCTTGAGGGCCGCGCTGGGGCTCACCGGGCGCCCCCGGAACGCCGACCGCGCGTGCCCCCGCGGGCCGGGCACCCGGCATACCGGGGGGTACTCACACGCCGGTCCGGGAACGCACGACGAGGTCGGACAGCAACGCCAGCGAACCGATCATGATGCCGCTGACGATGAGCAGCACGGTGCTCGCCGGGAAGTAGAACGGGTGCCGCACCATGTCGACCACCGCCTTCAGGACGCCGATGACGATGAGCCACAGGGCCGGCGGCATGAGCACCTTGAGCGGGTCGAAGTACATGACCATCCGCAGGACCTGGAGGATGTAGCGGTAGGCGTCGCGGACGAAGTGGAACTTGCTCACGCCGGCCCGCTTGGCGTAGCTCGTCGGGACGTACTTGATGTCGTGCTGGTTGGAGAGGAACGCCAGCGTGATCGTGGTGACGCAGCTGAAGCCGGGGGGCAGCAGCCGCAGGTAGGGCAGCGACACCTCACGGCGAAAGGCACGCAGGCCGGAGTTGAGGTCGGGGATGGTCTGGTTGGTGAGCTTCTCCGCGATCTTGCGGATCAGCCACTTCGCCGGGACGCGCGCCCACTTGTGGGTGCCCTCCTCCGTGGTCCGCGCGCCGACGACCTGGTCGTACGACGGGTCGTCGCGCAGGATCCGCACCAGCTCGGGGATCCGCTCGTTCTCGTAGGTCATGTCGGCGTCGGTCCACACGACGATCTCGCCGTACGCCTGCTGGGTGCCGATCCGGCGGGCCGTGCCGCTGCCACCGTTGCGGCGGAAGGGCATCACGCGGAGGTTGGCGAAGTCGCGGCTGGCCTGCTGGAGCACCTCGAGGGTGTTGTCGGTCGACGCGTCGTCGATGCAGAGCACCTCGTAGGTGAACTCGCTGGAGTTCATCGCCGCCGTGATGCGGTCGATCTCCTGGAGCACGTGTTCACCCTCGTTGTAGCAGGGCAGGACGATGGTGACGTAGGGCTTGCCGTGACCCGGTTCGCCGGGCAGCGGCGCGGCGGCCGGCTCGACCGCCGGGAGGTATGCCGCGTCGGCCGGGTGGACCGGCGCCTGCGCGGCCGGGGCGATCGCCTCGGTCGCGGGCGACGACGCCTGCGGCGGGGGCGTCACGGGCCACGACGCCTGCGGGGGGTCGACGGGAATGCGCTCCGTGACGGGGGCGGCTGGGCCGGTGCTGGGGTGCTCGCTCATCTCGCGAGGAGCCTACCCGTCACCCCACCGCCCCGGAGTCACCCGCGCCGACCCCCCGGTCCCGACCCACCCCCGACCCACCCCCGACCCACCCCCGACCCACCCCCGACCCATCCCCGACCCACCCCCGACCCCCCGAGTCTTTGAGCGATCCGACGGGTCCTGGTCCGTCGGATCGCTCAAAGACTCGGGTCAGATGCAGCAGCCAGCCCGGCGGCAGCGCCTCGGCCGACCCGCCCAGCCCCGACCGGTCAGGATGGCGCCGACCTCGGCCGCGGTCCGGCAGGGGTCCAGGGCGACGTCGGCGAAGAAGACCCGCGTGGTGAGCCGGGCCGTCGTCAACAGCTGGCGGTCCCGGCGCCCGTCCCTGACCCGGTCAGCCCACCGCTCGTGCCCCAGCCGTCCGTCCACCTCCACGATGAGGCGTTGCTCGACGTACTCGTTGTCGTGCAGCCGGCTCCTGCCCACGTGCGAGGGCGCCTGGCGCACCGCAACGGGCAGACCGTGAGCTCGCTCCACGTCGCGGATGTAGAGGAGCTCAGCGGCGCTCTGGGCCCCGTCCTCGACGTCCATCAACGCAGACCGCAGGATCCGCGAGTGCTTGTGCCCTCCCCGCGCGGTCATCTCGTCGAGCAGCTCGCGCGCCGTCACGACCTCCTTCTGCACGGCCTTGGCCACGATCGCGAGCGCGTCGAGCGGGGTGCCGACCGACGCGACGTCGAGGACGGTTGCCTTCATGGTCGTCCGCCAGGGGAAGGCTCGGTCGTCGACGAGGTCGTCCCACCGCATCGACCGCCGGACGACGAGCCCCGGCTGGCGAGCCACCGACCGTCGCTGCGGCACCACCAGCTCGAGCACCGCCGGTGGGGTGGTCACCAGCCCCCAGGCGTGGGCCGCACTCGTCCCCCGCAACGCGGCGTCGGCGGCGCGGGCGCCGGACAGCGCGTACAGGAGCCCGGCCATGGCCGTGGTGTCCCAGTCCGAGCGCCCGGGCCGGGTCTGGAAGACCCCCTCGTGGACGCGCAGCCACCGCCCCGAGGTGACGCGCCATGCCAACGAGTCGAGCGACATACCCGCCTCGAGGCACTGGCGCCGCGTGAGCAGGTCGCACTGCGCACTCGCGAGCCCGCGCAGCATCCCCCAGTCGACCGGCACGGGACCACGGTGGCGCGAAACGGGGAGTCGGCCGACGAGTTGTCCACAGGTTCCGGCGTGGGGCCGACCGGGCCCGCGGGTCTTTGAGCGATCCGACGGGTCCTGGTCCGTCGGATCGCTCAAAGACTCGACGGTGGCGGGGTGAGACCCCGTCACCGTCGGGTCGGGCGGTGTGGAACGGTGGGGTCGTGGACACCCAACAGGTGCTTGAGCTGATGCAGACCGTCGCCGCGGAGGTCATCACGCCGCGGTTCCGCTCCCTGGCCGACGGGGAGGTGATGGAGAAGAACCCGGGCGACCTCGTCACGATCGCCGACCAGGAGTCCGAGGCCATCCTCACCCGCGAGCTGTCGGCAGCCTTCCCCGACGCGTTCGTCCTCGGCGAGGAGCTCACCTCGGCCGACCCGACCACCCTCGACCGCTACGTCGCGGCCGACCACGCCTTCACGGTCGACCCTGTCGACGGCACCAAGAACTTCGTCCACGGCTCCCCCGACCACGCCGTCATGGTGAGTGAGGTCGTGCGCGGGGAGACCGTCCGGGCCTGGATCTGGCAGCCGGAGCACGAGGTGGCGTGGGTCGCGGAGAAGGGCGCCGGCGTCTGGCGCAACGGCGAGCGCGTCGTCCGCGAACCGGTGGCCGACGGGGTGCCTCCGCACGGTGTCACCTCGATCTGGCCCCTGCGTGGGCACTCGCTGGGGTCGATGCCGGCACTGGTCGGGTCCTGGGTCTGCTGCGGGGTGGACTACCCGCGGCTGATGGAGGGCGCCACCGACTACATCCTCTACGCCCGCAACAGCCCGTGGGACCACTCCCCCGGCACGCTGATGGTCACCGAGGCCGGCGGTTTCGCGGGTCACACCGACGGAACGCCCTACTCACCAACGGTTCTCACGCCAGGCATCATCGTGGCCGCTGACCGCGGGACGTATGCCGCGGTGCGTCGCCACGCAGCCGACGCCTTCGCCAAGCGGGCCTGAGCCCGCACCCGGCCTAGGCTCGGGGCATGACCTCGAGGACCTGGGACCACACCGAGGTGGGGCGCGTCACCCGTCTCGTCGGCGACCCGGCAGCGGTCGGGGCGGCCGTGACCGCGGCCATCTGCGGCCACTGGGAGCACGAGGGGCCGTGCCGGTGGCAGCACTTCACCAGTCCGGAGGTCGCGGGGGACGAGGCCGTGGTCACGGTCTACTTCGACGCCCCCGTCGAGGAGGAACAGCAGGTGCGCGAGCTGATCCGGCGCGCCCTGGCCACGGGCTCGCTGGTCGGCCCCGACGGCACGACGACGACCTGGCAGCTCGCACCCTGACGTCAGGCAGCCGGCAGTCAGGCCCCAGCCCGGCAGCCCGGCAGCCCCGCAGTCAGCAGCCCCGCAGTCAGCAGCCCGGGAATCAGCAGCCCGGGAATCAGCCGAGACGGCCGAGGTAGACGCGGATCGGCAGCTCCACCAACGAGTTCGGCCGCCGCTCGAGCAGGCGGTCGTCCTCCCGGACGCGCGCATCCACCCCGACGACGGCGCTCGTGAGGCCGAGCCGAGCGAGCCCGTCCGGGGAGTCGGCCGCCACGAGCACCACGTGCCCTCCCCGCGCCTCCACCGACCGCTGGACCTGCTGGACCGCAGCCACCAGCCGGGTCGGGTCGTTGCGCAGTGCGGACGTGGTGGACAGCGCACTGACGCCGCAGTAGCCGCGGAGCACCTGGGGCCACTCGTTCGCGGCCCGTGAGTCGACCATGAGGGCGACGTCACCGGGCCGCATCGCGGCGCACAGCCGATCGACCGCGGCCCACTCCCCGAGCTCGACCCGCTCGTCGACGTGCGGGCGGGTGGCGAGCGCGGTGGGGACGAGCAGGGCGGCGGCGATCCCGACGCTCACGGCGACGTTCACGGCATACGGCAGGCGTCGGGTGGACCAGCGCGACACCACGGCGGCACACGCCACGGTGAGGACCACGACGGTGGGCAGCGCGATGACCAACCGGCGGTCGGCCCAGGGGTGGTCGGGGGTGATGCCGGGGCGGTAGAGGGTGAGGAGGGTGGAACCCACGGCGATCACGGCCGGCGCGCTCCACCCGGGCAGCTCCCTGCCGTCGACCCAGGCCGAGGCAGCGCGGTGGGCGAGCACGGCGGTGGCGACCAGGGCGAGCACCAGGGCCGCGGGGCCCACCCACCACGACATCCAGACCACGGTGTGCTCGGCATAGGTGCGCCCACCGTCGACCGTCAGGCCCTGGCGGGCCTGCAGCCCGGCCACCACGCGCGCGCCGGGGTCGGCGGCCGACTGGCGCACGACCTGCCACCACGGCCGGCTCGCGAGCACCAGGCCGACGAGCACCACCCCCGTGGCCAGCCCACGCGGGAGCCACGCCTGCACGATGGCCGGCATCCCCCACCCGCGTCGCGAGCCCCAGAGCAGGACCGCGCCGAGCAGGCAGGCCAGCGCGCCCAGCGCGACGAGCGGGAGGAGCGAGCCCGCGATGCTGCCGAGGTACTCGCTCGAGGTCAGCCAGGTGGTCCCGAGGGCGATCGCGGTCGAGACGGCGGTCGAGACGGCGAGGGCCTTGGCGTGCGTCTGGCGTTGCAGCGCAGCGAGCACGACCACCGGCACGACCAGGACCACCTCGCGCAGGGCGTCGACCCGGATGGTGACCGCGCCACCCATCAGCACCCCCGCCACGACGGCGGCACGGCGGGCCGACACGACATCGGTGAACGCAGCGCTGCGGGCGGCCAGCACGAGCGCCAGGAGCCCGGCGGCCAGCACCGGGAGCGACACGGGCTCGGAGTACGTCGAGCGGGCGACGTGCAGCAACGGGAACAGCAGACCCGTGCCCAGGGCTGCGAGCGGCCCCCACCTCGGGCCCACGACGGTGGCCGCGAGCAGCCCCACCCCGAGCACCGTGAGGCCGAACAGGATCGCCGGAGCCCAGGCCGTGCCAGCTGGCCCGGCGATCCACCAGGCCACCGAGTACCAGGCAGAGGCGCCGATCGGGAACTGCGGCTGGATGCTCGGGTGCTGCGCGGTGCCGGTGGCGTAGAAGGCCGGGCTCGCCAGGGTGATCCCGTCGATCGCCAGCACCTCCGGCCCGCCGACGGACTCGGGCGCGACGGCGATCGGTCGCTCGTGGCCGGTGGCCAGCTCGATCGCCGACTGCAGGTAGGAGCCGGAGTCGCGCCGGGGCAGCACCTGCTCCGAGTGCGTGGACCCGGCCCAGACGACGGCGCCGACCGCGAGCGCCACGAGCAGCGCCGCCGACCAGACGGGGAGGGCCCGCACGGGCACCAGCGCCGCCCCGAACCCGGCCACCACGGCCAGCACCAGCAGCACCGGCCCGGCGACCCAGGGCTGCCAGAGGCCGCCCAGCGAGAGGAGGGCCGCGGCGACCGAGCCGAGGACCAGCCACAGCGCAGACCAGGTGACCGTCCGCGTCACGAGCCAGCCGCCCCAGGCCTCACCCCTCAGCAGCGGGAGGTCGCCGGGGTCCGGGGCATAGGGGTAGCGGCGGGGCTCGCGGCTGCTCACAGACGGCAACGCTAGCGCCCCTAGAGTGGCCCCATGTCCACGCCGTCCGCCGTCCTCGCCGCGATGCTGCGATCGGACCCGGGTCGGCCCCGCGTCACGTTCTACGAGGACACGCCCGGCCCCACCCGCGGCGAGCGCATCGAGCTGAGCGCCAAGGTGCTCGCCAACTGGGTCAGCAAGGCCGCCAACGCGCTCCAGGAGGAGTGGGACGTCGCGCCCGCGTCACGGGTCCGGCTCGCCCTCCCGCCCCACTGGCGTTCCCTCTACTGGGCGCTCGCCGTCTGGTCCGTGGGCGCGACCGTCGTCCTCGACGACGGCGCCGCCGACCTCGTCGTCACCGACGATCCCGCGTCCGCCGCACCGGCCCCGACCCCGTCCGTCCTGGTCACGCTCGCCATGCTGGCGCGCGGCGCCGACGTCCCGGTGCCCGCCGGGGTGATGGACGAGGCCAAGGAGCTGGCGACGTATGCCGACCAGTTCAGCCCGTGGGAGGAGCCCACGACCAGCGACCTCGCCGTCACCGGCGCGGGCGCCGACGCGGCATACGGGGAGGTCGTCGCGGGACGCGACTGGCCGGCGGGCAGCCGCGTGCACACGCACGCCGATGACCTCGGCGCGGTGCTCGCGACCGCGCTCGCGGCGTGGTCGGTGGACGGGTCGCTCGTGCTGTCGCGTGGACCCGAGCCCGAGGGGGGCCGAGTCGACCGCCTCGCAGCCGAGGGCGTGACCGTCGAGGCCTGAGGCCCCTGGAGGCCCTTACGACTGGCGGCGACGCAGCTCTGCCTCGAGCGCCTGCCAGGTGAGGGTGGCGACGACGCCGGTGCTCGCGAGCTTGGCGCGGCCCTGGAGGGCCTTGACGGCAGTCGTGGTGCTGGCCCCGAAGACGCCATCGGCCTTGACTCCCAACGCCTTCTGCAAGACGGTCACGGCCGCACCCTTGGCGCCGACCTTGAGGACCGTGCCGTAGTAGGCCCGCAGTGGGTAGTCGCGGTTCTCGAGCGCCTGCCAGACCTTGGTGTCGGCGACACCGGTCTGGGCCAGCCCGTGCGCCTTCTGGAACGCCTGGACCGCGGCGGTCGTGCGCGCCCCGAACGCACCGTCCACGGCCACACCGCCCAGCGCCCGCTGCAGCGTCTTGACCGCGGTGCCGCGCGCGCCGGCCTTGAGCACGGTGGACATCAGCGCCGTGTAGGGCGTCGAGACCCGGGTCGTGCCGCGGGAGGCCGGCTCGGTCGCGCCGGTGCCGCCCGACAGGGCCGCCCAGGTGGTCGGGCCGACGATGCCGGTCGCGGGCAGGTTGTGCCGCGCCTGGAACGCCTTGACTGCGGCCTCGGTCTGCACGCCGAAGGCGCCGTCCGCGGTGATGCCGAGGGCCTTCTGCAAGGCGACGACGGCCGGGCCGGTGGCCCCCTTGGCCAGCGTCAGCTTCGCGTAGGCCGTGAGCGGGCTCGACGGGGTGGTCGTCGGCGGCTTGGCGGGGGTGACGGGCGGGGCAGGCGGCGTGGCCGGCGTCGCCGGGGTCGTGCCCCTCGGCGGCACCAGCTTGAGCGCGACCATCTTCGCCCACGTCGCGGGGTCGAGCTGACCGGTCACCTTGACGGCGTGCGCGGCCTGCCAGATGCGCAGTGCCGCGGCGGTCTTCGGCCCGAAGACACCATCGACCGTCACGCCGATGACCTTCTGCGCCAACGCCACATCAGGCCCGGTCGCGCCCTGGATCAGCAACGAGTAGACGGCTGACGGGGTCTGCGGCGGGGTCGTCGGGGTGGGCGTGGACGGCGCTGCGGGGCCGGGGCTCACCGTCGTGAGGGCCTTGCCGGTCCACCAGGAGGTGCGGCCGTAGGCACCGTCCCACGAGAAGGAGAAGTGGATGTGGTCGGTGTGCGGCACCGGCCCGGTGTACGGAGCCCAACCCCGCGCCGGGTCGTAGGCGCGCCACATCTTGTGGTTCCAGATGATGTACATGATCCCGAACCGGCGGGCCATGGCCCCGGGCCGACCCTGCGCGTCGGGCGCCGACAGCCACTGGGTCACCGAGTCGGCGATGGCCTTCTCGTTCGGCTTGTTCACGCTGAGCATCCAGTCCCACGCGCGACCCTCCGAGTGCTCGGTCAGCCCGCTGTTGCAGTTCCGGACGATCCCCCAGTCGGACGAGCCGACCTTGTAGTAGCCCGACATCAGCTTCGCGAACGCCACGACCCCGGGCTTGGCCTGCGGGTCGCACAGCCGCTGCGCCTGGTAGGGCGAGGCCACGTCGAGGGCCGACGGGAGCGCCTTGGTCGGGGGCTTGGGCAGGGTGGCCGCCTGCGCCGACGCCATCCCGACGGGGACGGTGAGCACAGGGATGGCCAGGACGCCGAAGGCACGCACGACACGCGACACGAGAACTCCACGGGGGGATGGCGCCTCGGATCCCGAGCCGCACGACGAGTAGGACACCGGCCCCAGGGGTCACTGGCGGAGCAGGCAGGACATTTGTCCCACCAGTTCACAGCCGTCACAAGGAGTTCTGCCGAACTACAACCACGGAATTCGCCTCTTCCTCCCCCGAACGGACTACGGCTACGGCGCGTGGGGGTTCGGAGCTGGCCCGAAGGGTCGTGGCGGGTCTGGCGGGAGCACGGAGCGAAGCGGAGTGCGGATGGTAGGCCCGAGGGCCAGCGCCGAAGCGCCGCGTGCCGCCCCGGCGCGGACCGGAGCCGGACCGCTCACTCGCTCATGTGGGGCGGGCACGCGGCATACCTCGGACTGTGGGGAGGGACCACGCAAGCTGCTGGCAGGGGTCCGGCTAGAGTCCACGCCATGGACAAAGTCGTCTCTACCGCGGCCGAAGCCATCGACGGCATCGTCGACGGCTCCTCCCTCTCGGTGGGCGGGTTCGGGCTCTGCGGCATCCCGAGCGTGCTCATCGCGGCGATCCACGACGCGGGGGTGAAGGACCTCGAGGCGATCAGCAACAACTGTGGCGTCGACGACTGGGGCCTGGGCATCCTGTTGAAGGACAAGCGGATCCGTCGCATGGTCTCGTCGTACGTCGGGGAGAACAAGGAGTTCGAGCGCCAGTACCTGTCGGGCGAGCTCGAGGTGGAGCTGACGCCGCAGGGCACGCTGGCCGAGCGGCTGCGCGCCGGCGGCAGCGGGATCCCCGCGTTCTACACCGTGACCGGGGCCGGCACCCAGGTGGCCGAGGGTGGGCTGCCCTGGCGGTATGCCGCGGACGGCACCGTCGCGAAGGCGTCACCGGCCAAGGAGGTCAAGGTCTTCGAGGTCGACGGCGCCGAGAAGGAGTTCGTGCTCGAGCGCGCGATCGTCGCCGACTTCGGGCTGGTCCGCGCCTGGAAGGGCGACCGGCACGGCAACCTGGTGTTCAACCAGAGCGCCCGCAACTTCAACCCGCTCGCGGCGATGGCCGGGCGGATCACGGTCGCCGAGGTCGAGGAGCTGGTCGAACCCGGTGAGCTCGACCCCGACCAGGTGCACCTGCCCGGCATCTACGTGCACCGGGTGCTGCCGCTGACCCCCGACCAGGCCAAGGACAAGCGCATCGAGCGCCGCACCGTGCGCCCCCGCCCCGACGCGGGCACCGCGACCCAGACCCAGGAGGCCTGAGATGGCACTGACCCGTGAGCAGATGGCCGCCCGCGCGGCCGCGGAGCTGTCCGACGGTTCCTACGTCAACCTCGGCATCGGGCTGCCGACGCTGGTCCCGAACTACGTGCCCGACGACGTCGAGATCGTGCTGCAGTCCGAGAACGGCATCCTCGGGGTCGGCGCCTACCCCGTGGACGGGGAAGAGGACCCAGACCTCATCAACGCGGGCAAGGAGACGGTCACGCTGCGCCGCGGCGCCTCGTTCTTCGACTCGGCCACGAGCTTCGGCATGATCCGCGGTGGCAAGGTCGACGCCGCGATCCTCGGCGCCATGCAGGTCTCGGCCAAGGGCGACATCGCGAACTGGATGATCCCCGGCAAGATGGTCAAGGGCATGGGCGGCGCGATGGACCTGGTCCACGGTGCCAAGAAGGTCATCGTCCTGATGGAGCACAACGCCAAGGACGGCTCGTACAAGATCGTCAACGAGTGCTCCTTGCCCTACACCGGCCGCGGGGTCGTGCAGCGGATCATCACCGACCTGTGCGTCTTCGACGTCACCCCCGACGGCCTGGTGCTGCGCGAGCTCGCCGACGGCGTCACCGAGGACGAGGTCCGCGACAGGACCGAGCCGGACTTCATCCCCGATCTGGGCTGAACCGACTGCTAGCCTGCCGCTGGCTGGCTCGGTGAGCAGTCCGTCGGACGCAGGCCAGCCGCTCCGAAGGGACACCGATGAGACGCTCCTGCGCAGCCGTGGCCGTGGCAGCCCTGTCCGTCGTCCTGGGGGCGGGGTTGGCGCAGGCGAGCGTCACCGCCCCGTCCACTGCAGCCGGCACCACCCCGGACGCCGGCGCCCGGCTGCGCACCACCGGTCTTTCGGTCGACCAGTCACGGCACCCGTCGGCCCGCACGGGCACCACGTCGTCGGCTCCTGCAGCCGCGGCCACGCCCCAGCCGCTCAGTGCCGTCCAGACCGCCCCGACCACGACGACCACCACGACCACCACGACCACCACGACCACCACGACAACCACGACCACCACGACCGTGTCCGAGATGACGAGCCTGTGCCCGGCGGGGCAGAAGCTCGGTCGGGAGTACGGCACCGAGAGCTTCGAGGCCGGCCTGCCAGTGCCCGACGCCTCGGTGGGCTGGACGCAGGCCACCGGCGGCACGGCGGCTGACGGCACCGCCTGGGCCAAGTCGGTCGTCCTGACCACCGAGCAGGACCCCGACCACTTCCTCTACGGGCTCGACGCCCCCATCCCGACCTCCGGCAAGGTGTACGCCTACTTCGCGTACCGCTCGAACGCCACCGGCGACAACGCCATCGTCGTGGTCGGCGACGAGGCCTTGAGCCTGCTGCCCGCCGCCAGCTGGACCTACGTGCTCCTCGACGTGAGCAGCCAGATCGGCTTCGACCCCGGCCACATGTACGTGGACTTCGACCACCGCGGCGCCGGCATCGCGAGCGACGAGACGTTCGAGGTCGACGACGTGGGCGCCTACAGCTGCGTCCCGATCCCCAATGCGGGCGTCCGCGGCGACTGGACCGGCGAGGGCACGGTCGACCTGCTCGCGACCACCAACGGCAACCTCTACCTCTACCCCGGTCTCGGCAACGGCACCATCGGCAGCAGCACGTTCGTCGGGAGTGGGTGGGGCGGGTTCACCTGGCTCGCCTCGCCGGGCGACGTCACCGGCGACCGCCGCACCGACCTGTTGGCGCGGGACGCGGCCGGCGCCCTGGTGCTGTATGCCGGTCGCGGCGACGGCGGCTTCTACTCGGGTCGGGCCATCGGCTCGGGGTGGAACATCATGACAGCCCTGGCCACCCCCGGCGACATGAACCTGGACGGTCACCCGGAGCTGCTGGCCCGGCGCTCGGACGGGACGCTGCACCTCTACACGTTCAGCTCGACGGGAGCGATCTCGCGGGTGAAGCAGATCGGGACCGGCTGGAACACGACCCGCCTCATCATCGGCCGCGGCGACCTCAACGGGGACCGTCGGGGTGACCTGCTCGGCGTGCGCACCGACGGCACGCTCTGGGCCTACCTGACGTCGTCCTCGCTCACCTTCGGCAAGGCCACCCTGGTCGGGTCGGGCTGGGGCGCCATGGACCTCGTCAGCAGTCCCGGTGACATGAACAAGGACGGCTACGGCGACCTCGTGGCGCGGCGCGCCTCGGACGGTGCGCTGTTCTTCTACCCGGGTCGCGCGGCCGGCACGTTCGGGCACTCGCAGCTGGTGGGCTCGGGCTGGGCCTCGATGACGAACATCCTCTAGCCCCGACGCCACGCCTGACGAGTCGAGGGCCTGAGCCGGGCCCAGAGCCCCGCCTCAGGCCCTCGACTCGATCAGCCCGTCAGGGCAGACCGTCAGGGCAGACCGTCAGGGCAGGACCGTCAGGCCCGTCCAGCCGGAGCCGATCTGGCTCTTGGTCCCGAACCCTCCGGTGCCGGTCCCGCGGTACAGCCACAGCCGACCGCCGGAGTCCCGGGCCAGCACGTCGGCGCGGCCGTCACCGCTGAAGTCACCGGCGCTCCCGACGAAGGTGAACCCGCTCCACCCGACGCCGACGCGCAAGGCCGAGTGGAAGCCGCCGGCGCCATTGCCGGCGTAGAGCCACAGGTTGCCGGACCCGTCCCGGCCGAGCACGTCGGCGCGGCCGTCGCCGGTGAAGTCGCCGGGGCTGAAGATCGCGGTGAAGCCCGACCAGCCGGTGCCGACCTGGCTGACCCCCAGCACCTCCGCCTGGCCGTTGCCGCGGACCAGCCACAGGGTGCCGTCGGGCTTGCGCGCGAGGAGGTCACTGGCCCGGTCACCGTCGAAGTCGCCGATCGGGGTGATCAGGTCGTAGACCCCCCACCCCGCGCCGAGCTTGCTGCCGGTGGTGAACTTGCCGCCCCCCAGCCCGTGGTACCAGCGGAGCTGACCGGTGGAATCGACGCTCATCAGGTCACCGATCGCGTCGCTGTCCCACGTGCCTGCCCCGAAGACCAGCGGGATCCCCGACCAGCCGCTGGCGAAGGCGCTGATGGGCCGTCCGAACGCCCCGGTCCCCGTGCCGGGGTAGACCCGGAGCTCACCGGTGCCGGGAATGATGGCGACGACGTCGGCGCGGCCGTCGCCGGTGACGTCGCGCGGGAACGACGGAGCCGAGACCCGGGCAGCGGTGGTGCGCCACAGGCTGGACTGCAGGCCGAGCGCGGAGCGGAAGGACTCACCGGACACGGTCACCGAGCCGGCGGATCCCGCCAGGACCAGCTGCGTCGTCCGCCCGCCGAAGGCGCCCCGACCGTCGCGGCTGGTGACGGTGAGGGAGGTGAGCTGGCCGATCGAGGGCCAGGTGGCTTCCAGCGTGGACACGGCCAGGGACTTCGTCCACGAGTACGTGTCGTAGGGGTCGGGGTGCGCGCTCAGGTAGGCGAAGCTCCCGGCCACCGAGTAGCCGCCGTTCGACGCGCTGAACTGGGTGAACGCCGCGGCTCCCCCGGAGGTCACGATCATGCCCGCCGTGGCCGCGATGGCGGCGTCGGCCGCCGCTGCCTCGGACTCCACCGGCATGAACACCTGGCACGCGGTGGTGTCACAGGTGTCGTACGCGCGGCCGGCGGGTACGTGCAGGCGCTCGTACTCGGCATACGTCCGGGCTGCGACGGACTGGGCGCGCACCGCCTCGGGCGCCCACGACGCGGGCATCTCGTTGGGCACCACCCCGCGCAGGTAGCTCTCGGTGGGCAGCGCGTCGACGATGGTCCGGGTGGCGGTGGACGTGTTGCTGGACCGCACGTGGCGCAGCTCGCCGCGGTAGGTCGACCAGCCCGACCCGACGACGCGGCGGACCGTCGTGCCTGGGTTGTCGAAGGCCACCGTGGTGGCCGTCGCCGGTGACTTGAGGTAGTTGCGGAAGCCGGTCTCCCCGACATACCGGAACCGCAGCCACCAGCCTGCGTTGGCCGGGGTGGCATCGGAGTAGTAGGCGACGTCCCAGGCGGAGACGGCGCGCGTGACGCCTGAACGGGTGACCTGGGCGGGGAGCGCCGTCCACGCTGCCGGGGTGCCCGTGCGGTCGAGGTTGACCCGAAGTCCGGTGTCGCTCAGGACCGACAGCGCAGACAGCCCACGCAGCTGCACCCTCATCAGGGGGTTGCCGTTGTTGGCCGTCGAGGTGCCGGGGTAGTAGAACGCCATGATCTGGGCCCACGACAGGCCGGCCTCGGCCGCTCCCTTGGCGCCGTACTGGGACATGCCGATGCCGTGCCCGAACCCGCGGCCCTGCAAGGCATAGGTGCCCGAGGACGGGCGCGGGTAGACCTCGGACGCCGAGGCCGCTGGGGCCACCACCACGCCGACCGCGCCGACCGCCAGGCAGGCACCGAACGCGGCCCAGCGACGTGCTCTCCTACCCGTCCCCAGCCAGCTCATCTCCGACTCCTCCACGTCACACGCCATCACGGACAACTCGCCCGACTATGACAGACGGTATGCCGCTTTCCGGGCATTGAGGGGCGTCGTCACCGAGGCGCAACGTCCCGTCCGGGACGACTCAGCCGGTGTAGACCTGCACGTCGCCGAGTCCGCTCGCGGCGGTGGACCACCGCACGGCACCCACGGTGGGGCCGACCCGGCCGAGCCACGCCTGGCCGTCGCGGTCCACGGCGAGCAGGTCGACGCGGGTGTCCCAGTTGGCGTCACCGACCCCGACCACCGCGGTGAAGGGCGACCAGTCGCCGGCCACCGCGACCCAGCCCCGGAAGCCACCAGCACCCGAACCCCGGTAGATCCGGGCGGTCCCGTCGTCGGCCACGGCGAGCAGGTCGGGCGCGCCATCGGCGTCCCAGTCGCCGATGCCGCTGAGGAGGCGCATCCCGCCCCATCCGGTGCCCACGACGACCGAGCGCCCGAAACCACCGGCTCCGTTGCCCGGGTAGAGCCGCAGGCTGTTGTCCGAGGCGACCCGCGCCAGGAGGTCGGGGCGGCCGTCGCCGTTCCAGTCGCCGGGGGCCACGATGGCGCTCATCGCGCCCCACCCGCTGCCGATCGTCCGCCCGGAGAGCATGCCGCCGCTGCCGTTGGCCGGGTAGAGCCGCAGCTCCCCCGCGGCGGTCGTGCGGGCGATGAGGTCCGCGGCTCCGTCACCGGTGAGGTCGCCGGCCACGTGGACCTGGTCGACGCCTGCCCACGAACCGCTCCCGAGCGTCTTGGGCTGGTCGAGGGTGCCCCGGTTGTTCGTCGGGTAGAGGAGCAGGTCCTGGTGGGCGTTCGTGGCCATGACGTCGGCGTGGTTCTGGTTGTCGAGGTCGCGGTTGAGGCTCAGCGACGGAAGGCCCGCGAGCTGCGCGACCGCGGACGCGCGGATCGCGGGCACCTGCGCGTAGAGGTAGCGACCGGGGCAAGCGGTCGACACCGCGTCGCGGTGGCCGGAGACCGCATTGACCACGCGGGTGCCGAGGTTGGCCTTCTTCGAGGGGTCGAAGGCGTGGATCTGGGCCTTCCAGGCCACCAGCCGCTTGATCGCCGTGACCATGGTGGTGGGCGGCGCGACCGTGTCGTAGTTACCGATGGCCGAGACGCCGAACGAGTACGAGTTGACGCCGGCGGTGTGCGCCCCGATCACGGGCAGCGTGATCCCGCCGTACCGCCCCTCCCAGGTGCGACCGAACCGGTCGACCAGGAAGTTGTAACCGATGTCGCTCCAGCCGCGACCCTGCACGTGGAAGGCGTAGATCCCCCGGATCAGGCTCGGCACCTGGGCGCTCGTGTAGCCGTTCGCGTCGACGGTGTGGTGGACGAACGCCGCCTTGACCGCTCCGTAGGACGGGCCCGCGGGGTCGCGGAGCGACTCGTCCGCCCCCCACTGCGCCCTGGTGTAGATCACCGGCGTCGTGACGGCGGCAGAGGCACTGCCGGGCCGTTGCACCCCGACCTGGCTGTCGGCGTTCGACCGTCCCGGGTCGACGACCGTGAGCTCGGCGTCCGCAGGCGTCGGGGTGGGGGATGCAGCGAGCACCCGCATCTGGAGGTGGTCGGCCCCCGTGACGACGAGGGGTTCGGTGCCGTCCCGGGCGGTGCGCGCTTCTGCGGTGCCGGGATCGGGCGCGTGGTCGTCGTGCGAGTCCAACGGCCGCCACGCCCCCCAGGTGCCGTGCAGGGCGGTGCGGAACTCGACCTGCACGGTGCTCCCACCGCTCCCCCGGCGCCACGTCACCCCCGCCACGCTCAGCCCGGCTGGCACCTCGACCGGTGCCGACGCGAGCACCGCCCTCGGCGAAGCGGCGCCGGGCGCGGTGCGTGCGCCCGACGATCCCGACGAGCCCGGGGCGGGCTCGGAGCCCTTGACCGCCGCCAGGGGCACGGTCCTGGTGTGCGGGGCGACCGGCGACGGGGACGCGCTGGAGCCTGCAGTCGGCAGGACGAGGGTGACCCCCGTCGGGAGGGCTGCGACCAGCAGGAGGGTCAGGATCCGGCGTGGGGAAGGCATGGAGGAAGACCCTCACGGTGGGGGACGGGACACCCCACGGTGCAACAGAGAGTCCCCCTTGTCCACCTTTGCGGCGCGTGTTCCGTCAATCCGGGCAAACAGGCCCTTCCCGGACGACCCGACCCGACCTGCCGCACGCGACCCCTCGGCTGCGACCGGACCGTCAGCTGCCGCGCAGGTGGAGCGTGTCACGCAGCACCGCACCACTGCGACGCCCGTCATGCAGCTCCCGGACGAACGACGGTCCACGGCTCGCCAGGGCTCGCGCGGCATCGCGGTCGGCCAGGACCGACCGCAGGACCTCGACCAGGGTGTCTGCGGTGGCCTCCAGGACCGGGAGGTCACCGCCGACGGCCTCCCGGCAGCCTTCGGGCACGTGGCTGACGACCAGGCGCCCCCCGGCCATCGCCTCGGCGGCGAGGACGCCGTAGGTGCCGATGCTGAACTGGTCGACCACGATGTCGGCCTCGCGGATGGTGCGGTGGACCTCGTCGTGCGACACGGCGTCGAGGCGCCGGTAGTCGACCAGCCCCTCCCCGGTGAGGACCTGCATCGCCCGCTCGACGTGCTCGGAGCCCTTGAGCGCCGCGCGGCTGGGGACGTGCACGACCACCGGTCGCTCACGCTCCAGGACGGGCGCCGGGCTGGCCCACGCGTCGACGTCGACCACGACCGGGAGCAGGATCGCGCCGGGCACCTCGTCGAGCAGGTCGGGCGTCGAGACGAAGACGGGACCGTCGAAGGCCGCGACCAGCGGATGGAGGGCGTCCCACTTCTGCTGGAGCCGGGCCGTGAGGGACTCGCCCGGGTCACGGAAGGGCGACCAGGCAGAGCGTTCGGCGTGCCGACGCGGGTTGCGGATCTCCGAGCCGTGCATCACCAGGGCGACCGAGAGGCCGGCAGCCCGCAGGAACGCCGCGTCGCCGGTGAAGTCCCGACCGCGGCCGAGCCCGAACAGCGGTCGTCCCGCCTCCAGCAGGACGTGGGTCCAGGTGTCGAGCACCCGCTCCTCGAGCTCCGCTGCCCACCGCAGGTCCCGTGCGTAGCGGTCGGCCGGCACACTCAGGTCGGCGTCGAAGACCATCGCCGAGCTGCGCTCCACGGCCACCACCTCGGCCCGCAGTCCGGGGACGACCCGCTCGGCGGCCCGAGCCCACTCCCACGCCTGACCGGCCATGTTGGCCGGTCCGATCCCCAGGACGGACGGCCCGCTGGCGGCGGGTGCCGGGGTCTCGACGACGTGGGTGGTCGGCACCGGCTCGACCGCCGTGCCGAGCGGAGGCAGATCCAGCAGCCGGGCGTACGCATCGGCCATCCCGGCCCGGTCGTCCGCGACGACGAAGGCCGCCGTGCCGGCGAACTCGCGCTCCAGCGAGCGGTAGGCCGCGGCTCTGCGCGACGAGTCGTCGCGGCTACCCTGCAGATCGGTCTCCGGGAAGCGCTCGTACACCCAGCTGCCCTGACCACCGCCGGCCAGTCGGCGGGCGACCGCCCGAGCGGCCGAGCCGGAGGCGGCCGCGCCGTGGGCGTGGATGACGTCCCACTCCAGGCGGTCCAGCACCGGTCCGACGGCGAGCTCGAAGTCGTCCAGCTCGGGAAGCACGCGCCGCCAGGGAGCCGCCACGGCCGTGCCGCCGGCGAGGCGGTCGAGCCGCTGCCAGGCCGCGCGTTCGGCGTCACCGAGGCGCCGGCCGGCATACCCGAGGGCGCGCAGGCGCAGCAGGCCGAGCCGGGCGACCGTGCTGCGCACGGAGGACGCGGTGCCCGCTCCCGTCGCGGCCTCCTCGGTGCGCAACCGGGCGCGCAGCTCCAGGGCCCGACGGGCGGCGGGGTCGGGGGCGAAGCCCAGGCGGCTGCGGCGACGGGCCTGCCGCCGTCGTCGGGCGCCGGCCACGGTCTGCGCGACCGGCACCCGCACCTGCTGGACGGAGGCGCCGTGGTCGCCGGTGTCGCCGGCGTCGCCGGAGGACAGCGTCGACTCCAGCCGCACCGAGCCTGCGGCGGGCCGGACGAGGGTCACCGCGAGGCCCGACCGGGCCAGGGCGAAGGCAGTGCTGGCCGCGCCCCCCGCGGTGGGGGCAGCGTCGTCACTGAGCACGACGACGCGCGGCGCGCCGTCCGTGCCCCCGGCGGGAGTGCCGGCCTGCTCCGTCACTAGTGCTGCGGGTCCGTCGGGGCGATGCCGACCGTGCGGTGCACGACGCCCGGCCAGTCTGCGGCGGTGGTGATGCGTCGACCGTCGACCAGCGTGCGCAACCCCGGGAGGTCGCGGGGCGACAAGGCGCGGTAGGCCGCATGGTCGGTCTGGATCACTGCGGCGTCCACCGCCTCGCCCAGGTGGTACACGCGGAAGCCGAGCTTCTCGATCTCCTCGTCGGAGTAGAGCGGGTCGTGCACCACGGGGACGGCCCCCGCCGCCTCCAGCGCCGCGACGGCGGCGAAGACGCCCGAGAAGGCCGACTCCTTGACCCCACCGCGATAGCTCACGCCGAGCACGGCCACCGTGGCACCGGTCAGGTCACCGTGGGCCCCGGCCAGCAGGCCGATCGTGTATGCCGGCATGCCGGCGTTCGCCTCGCGGGCGGCACGGACGACCGTGGCCTCGGGGTCGGTGTGGAGGTAGAGCCGCGGGTAGATCGGGATGCAGTGACCGCCGACCGCGATCCCCGGTCGGTGGATGTGGCTGTACGGCTGGGAGTTGCTCGCCTCGATGACCTGGTAGATGTCGATCCCCTGGGTCGCGGCGAACCGGGCGAACTGGTTCGCCAGTCCGATGTTCACGTCGCGGTAGGTCGTCTCGGCCAGCTTGGCGAGCTCTGCTGCCTCGGCGGACCCGAGGTCCCACACGCCGTTGGGTCGCTCGAGGTCCGGCCGCTCGTCGAACTCGAGGACTGCCTCGTAGAACTCGACGGCGCGCTTCGCGCCATGCTCGGAGAGCCCCCCGACGAGCTTCGGGTACTTGCGCAGGTCGGCGAAGACGCGTCCGGTCAGCACCCGCTCGGGGCTGAACACGACGTCGAAGTCCTTGCCCTCCACCAGGCCGGAGCCGGACTCGAGCATGGGAGCCCACCGGTCCCGCGTCGTCCCCACGGGGAGCGTGGTCTCGTAGGTGACGAGGGTGCCCGGCTGGAGGCTGGCCGCGATGCTGCGCGTGGCCGAGTCCATCCACCCGAAGTCAGGGATGCCGTCACCGTCGACGAAGAGCGGCACGACGACGACGACCGCGTCGGCACCGGGCACGGCCTCGGCGTAGTCGGTGGTCGCGCGGAGCCGGCCGGCCGGGACCACCTCGGAGATCTTGGCCTGCAGGTCCGCCTCGCCCGGGAACGGCTCCTGCGCGGCGTTCAGCGCATCGACGGTGGCCTGGTTGACGTCGACGCCCACGACCTCGTGGCCCATGGTGGCGAACTGCACGGCCAGGGGCAGTCCGATCTTGCCCAGGGCAACGACACAGATCTTCACGAGCGGTCCTTCTCGGTGGGGTGGCGGGCGTGGTGCGGGAGGTCAGCGCACCGGAGTGCGACAGCGACGACCGGGAACGATCATACGGACCCCACGGTCACCCGGCCGAACGTCCCTCAGCGACTCCGCAGCCGCCGCCCGGCCGCCTTGGCGAGCCTGCCGCTGCCGGCCACCGGGTCGTCCTTGAGGATCCCGGCAGCCCGCTTCACCGTGCGGCCGAGCCCACGCACCCCGGCGGACTCCAGGTGGCGGATGGCGGCGCGCTGCTTGCGGGTGGTGTCCTCGAGCGCGGCGAGCGCCCGGGACGACGTGGCCAGGCTCGCCCGGGCCTGGTCGCGCTCGTCGGTCAGGGTGCGCACCTGGCCCTCGAGGAGCTCGATCCGCCGCTCGGACGTGCCCACGCGGGACCGCAGCTGGAACTGCTCGACGAGCCACTCGTTGCCCAGCCGCTGCTGGGTCGGTTCGTCGTCGCCGACCTCGGCCCCGAGGAGGTAGCTGCGCCGCGGCACGGCGCTGTCGCGGGTGACGACCAGCACGGTGCGGGCTTCCTTGATCCGGATGCTCTCCACCTGGACGACGCGCAGGCCCGCGGCGGTGAGGCCGGTCACGAGCGGCCCGATCGGGAGGGTGTCGGCGCCGCTGGCGAGGAGCACGACCACGATGTCCTGGTCGGCCACCTTGCCGACGAGGTCAGCCACCTGCGTCACGGCGTTGCCCTGCGGGAACAGGTCGATGAGCACCCTGAGACCGTCGGCAGGGTCCTCCGGCGTCCATTCCGTCGCCGACGGCACCCGGGTCGACAGCACCTGCGCTGCGGGCAGCAGCAGGACGCGGCGGTCGGGCTGGTCCGAGGGACCGGCATACCGCGCGAGGACCTCCTGGAGCGACATCAGCGGACCCTGACCGCGACGTGCATGCCGGACGGGTCGTCCCGGAACTTGTTGGCCACGAAGTCCTGCATGGTGAAACCACTCTCCTCGAGTAGTCGGTGGTACCGCGACACCGCTCGCGTCTTCTGGTAGACCCCCAGGAGCCTGTCCTCGTCGCGCGAGTGGTCGACCAGGCCGATGCGCCCACCCAGGCGCACCAGCGAGGCGAGGTTGCGCACGCTCGCCTCCCACTCGGCGTCGTCCATGATGTGGTAGAGCACGTCGATCGCGACCACGGCGTCGTAGAGGTGGGCGGGGGCCCACTCACTCAGCGACGACTGGGAGTAGAACTCGGTGGGGCCGCCCTGGGCGCGACAGAGCTCGAGGGCGTGGGGGCTGGTGTCGATGCCGTCCACGCGGTGCCCGAACCCGGCCAGCGCCCGGCTGAAGAAGCCCTTGCCACACCCGGCGTCGAGGACGCGCAGCGGGATGGCGGGGTCGGAGTGCATCCCGATCGCCTCGAGCAGCCGCGCTGTCCGGAGCGCGTACAACATCGTGTTGGCCGCGACGTCGTAGGTGATGTTGCCCCCGGAGGCCAGCTCGTCGTGCTCGACGTGGCGACGGTCCCAGTACGCGCGGGCCTGCTCGGAGGTGAAGGGAACTGGCTCAGCACGCTCTGACACCCAAAGCCTCCGATCTCGTCGAGCCCGCTTACATTAGCCTATGGCTCGCGGATATCCGCCGGACCGCGCCATCACGCCTCCACCCCTGTTCCCATCCCCCTCACCACTTCGAGGAACCACGTGCGCGTTCTGTCCGTCGTCGGGGCCAGGCCCCAGTTCGTCAAGCTGGCCCCCGTGGCCCACGCCCTCGCCGCAGCGGGCCACGACCACGTGATCGTGCACACCGGCCAGCACTACGACGTGAAGATGTCGGACGTCTTCTTCGACGACCTCGACATCCCGATGCCGACGGTCCACCTCGGGGTGGGCTCGGGGTCGCACGGGGTGCAGACCGGCGCGATGCTGGCCGCGATGGACGGCGTGCTCGAGGAGCACTCCCCCGACTGGGTCCTCGTCTACGGGGACACGAACTCCACGGTGGCCGGGGCGTTGTCGGCGGTGAAGCTGCACATCCCCCTCGCCCACCTCGAAGCGGGCCTGCGCTCCTTCAACCGGGCCATGCCCGAGGAGCACAACCGGGTGCTCACCGACCACGCCGCCGACCTGTGCCTGGCCCCGACCACCGTGGCGATGGAGCACCTGGCAGCTGAGGGGCTGGCACCGCGCTCGATCCTCGTGGGTGACGTCATGACCGACGTCTGCCTCAAGGTGGCCGGCGAGAGCCGGGACCGTCGGCCGTCCGCGCTCCCTGACGGCATCGGCGACGACTACGTCCTGGCGACGATCCACCGCGCCGAGAACACCGACGACGAGTCGCGGCTCCGGGCCATCCTCGAGGGCCTCTCGGCGCTCCCCCACCCCGTCGTGCTGACGGCGCACCCGCGTCTGGTGGCTCGCGCGCGCCAGTTCGGGATCGACCTGGCCGCCGGCTCCCTGCACACCATCGAGCCGCTCGACTACCCGGCCATGGTCGCCGCGGTCGCGGCCGCCCGGGCCGTCGTCACCGACTCCGGGGGCCTGCAGAAGGAGGCCTTCCTGCTGCGCACGCCCTGCACCACGGTGCGCACCGAGACCGAGTGGACCGAGACCGTCGACCTCGGCTGGAACGCGCTGGCGCTCGACCTCAGCCGACTCGCCGAGGTCGTCGACCGCCCGGCCCCGACTCCCACCGAGGCCGCACCCTACGGGGACGGCCACGCGGCCGAGGCGACCGTGGCTGCGCTGGAGAAGGCCCACGTCACCCGCTGAGCCAGGCCGGAGGGCGGGCCGCGCCTGAACCGACGTCGGCGACATACCCACCACGCACGGACGCCCGCCTCGAGGAGGCGGGCGTCCTGCGTTGGTGAGGGGGTCAGAGGCTGATCGTCGTGCCCGTCTTGGCCGACTCGATGCAGGCCTCGGCGACGCGCACGGTGGCGAGTCCCTGCTCCATGGTCACGATGTCGGCTTCCTTGCCCAGCACGGCATCCCGGAAGTTCTCGTGCTCCACGCGCAGCGGCTCGGGCTTCGAGAAGGCGTAGCGGATGACGTCGCCCTCGGACACGCCGCGGAACTGGGCGAGGTCCTCCCAGGTGGTCTGCACCTCACCGTTCGCGTGGTAGGTCAGGTCTGCGGTGAGGGTGTCGGCCACGAAGGTGCCGCGCTCACCGGTGATGATGGTGACGCGCTCCTTGAGCGGCGACAGCCAGTTGACGAGGTGGTTGGTGATGGTGCCGTTGGACAGGCGCCCCACGACTGCCACGAGGTCCTCGAACTCACGACCACTCTTGTATGCCGTGCCGGCCGCCACCGAGACGTAGGTCTGCTGGGTGACCCAGGCCGTCAGGTCGATGTCGTGGGTGCCGAGGTCCTTGACCACACCGACGTCGGCGATGCGCGCCGGGAACGGGCCCTGCCGACGGGTCTGCACCTGGTAGACGTCGCCGAGGTCGCCGGCCTCGAGACGCGAGCGCGCCTGCTGGAGGGCCGGGTTGTACCGCTCGATGTGACCCACGGCGCCGACGAGGCCCTGGTCCTTGAAGGCCTTCGCGATCTTCTCCGCGGCAGGGGTGTCCTGGGCGAGCGGCTTCTCGATGATGGCGTGGACGCCGGCCTCGGCGAGCGCCAGGCCGACCTCCTCGTGGTAGATCGTCGGCACGGCGACCATGCAGTAGTCGATGCCGGTCGCGATGAGCTGGTGGATGTCCTCGACGACGGGACGGCCACCGGACACCCCGTGCACGTCACCGCCCGGGTCGGCCACGGCGACCAGGTCGACGCCCGGGAGCGACCCCAGGACCCGGGCATGGTGGCGACCCATCATGCCGAGGCCGATCAGACCTGCACGCAGGTTCGCCATCAGGCACCGGCCTTGGCGAGCGCGTTGACCGCGCTCACGATGCGCTCGAGGTCGTCCTGGCTCAGCGAGGGGTGCACGGGCAGCGAGAGGCACTCGGCCGCGGCCTTGGCCGTCTCCGGCAGGTCGACGTCGACAGTTCGGTCTGACACGAACGGCTTGAGCTGGTGGTTCGGCACGGGGTAGAACATGCCCGACCCGACGTTGTACTCCTCGCGCAGCGCCTTGCTGAAGCCGTCGCGGTCGCTCGGCACGCGCACCGTGTACTGGTGGTAGACGTGCACCGCGCCCTCGGCGACCGGCGGCGGCGTGACGCCCTCGAGGTTGGCCGAGAGGAAGGCAGCGTTGGCCTGGCGGGTGGCGGTCCACGCACCGACCTTGGTCAGCTGGACGCGACCGATGGCGGCGTGGATGTCGGTCATGCGCATGTTAAAGCCGACGACCTCGTTGTGGTACTGCTGCTCCATGCCCTGGTTGCGGTAGAGGCGCATCAGCCGCTCCACCTCGGCGTTCGCGACCGACACCATGCCGCCCTCACCCGAGGTCATGTTCTTGGTCGGGTAGAGCGAGAACATCGCGAACTCACCGAAGGCCCCGACGGGGGTGCCGTTCAGCGACGCGCCGTGGGCCTGGGCGGCGTCCTCGAAGATCTTGAGGCCGTGCTTGTCGGCGACGGCCTGAAGCTCCTGCATCTTGGCCGGGTGGCCGTAGAGGTGCACCGGCATGATGCCGACGGTCTTGTCGGTGATGGCGGCCTCGACCGCGGCCGGGTCGAGGCAGAAGTCGTCAGCGCTGATGTCGGCGAAGACCGGGGTCGCCCCGGTGAGGGCCACTGAGTTGCAGGTGGCCGCAAAGGTGAAGGAGGGGACGATGACCTCGTCACCGGCCTTGACCCCGGCGGACAGCAGCCCCAGGTGGAGACCGGAGGTGCCGGAGTTCACCGCCACGCAGGCGCGACCGAGACCGAAGTGGCTGGCGAACTCCTCCTCGAAGGCCTTCACCTCGGGGCCCTGCGCCAGCATTCCGCTGCGGAGCACGCGGTCGACGGCCTCGCGCTCCTCGTCGCCGATGAGCGGCTTTGCCGGGGGGATGAATTCGGTCACTGTGCAGCCTCCATCAGGCGGTCGTTCTCTTCGATGTATCGCTCACCCGTCGTCGGGCAAACCCACGTTCCGTCGGGATCCTGCTCGAGGGGGACGCCCGCACGGCCGACCCACCTTAGCCGTCGCGCGGGGACTCCCGCGACCAGCGCGAAGTCGGGCACGTCCTTGACGACCACGGACCCGGCGGCGACCAGCGCCCAGCGCCCGATGGTCACCGGGGCGACACAGACCGAGCGGGCCCCGATGGAGGCACCGCGGCGGACGGTGACGCCCACGGCCTCCCAGTCGTCGCCGCGCTTGAGCTTGCCGTCGGGGTCGATCGAGCGCGGGTAGTGGTCGTTGGTGAAGACCACGGCCGGGCCCACGAAGACGCCGTCCTCGAGCACGGCCGGCTCGTAGACCAGGGCGTAGTTCTGCAGCTTGCAGTTGTCACCCATCGTCACGCCGGTGCCGACGTAGGCACCCCGACCGACGATGCAGTTCTCGCCCAGGACCGCTCCCTCGCGCACCTGCGCCAGGTGCCAGACGGAGGTCCCGTCGCCGAGCTGCGCGTCCTCGCTGACGTCGGCGCTCGCCTGAACCTTGGTGCCCACGGTCTCCTCCTGTCGTCGCGGTCGGGCCCACGACCTGGGTGCGCGCCGATCCGTGCCAAGGGTATGGGGTCCGCCCCGCGAGGAGCGACACAGCATGGGTAACCTGAAGCGGCTGCCGCTCGGTGGCCGCTGCCCACGTCGTCCAGGAGGAGTGCATGCCGGAGCCGGGCTCCCCGCCGCACCTCCTCTACGTCGCGTGGGGCTTTCCGCCCTCCCGCGGTGGCGGGGTCTACCGCGCCCTGGCCACGGTCAACGCCTTTGCCGCAGCGGGCTTCCGCGTGACGGTGCTCACGGCCACCCGCGAGACCTTCCTCACCTACACCGGGGCCGACACCTCGTTGGAGGGCCTGGTGCGCCCGGAGGTCGCCGTGCGCCGGATCCCGTTCGCGTGGCCGGCCCTCGACCCCGACATCCGCAGCTGGAGCCCCCTGCGGGCGTTCCTGCCGCCGGTGTGGCGCAAGCAGCGGACCAGGAAGGACACCCGCGACTTCCCCGAGGTCGGCTACGGCCCGTGGCGCAAGCCGTTGGAGCAGGCCGCCCTCGACGTGCACGCCGCCGACCCGGTCGACGTGGTGGTGGCCAGCGCCAACCCCAACGTCGACTTCGCGGCGGCCGACGTCCTGCACCAACAGCACGGCGTGCCCTATGTCATGGACTACCGCGACGCGTGGATGCTCGACGTCTTCGACGGCAAGCTCCTCCACGCCGAGACCTCGCGGGTGGCCGAGCTGGAGCGCCGCCTGGTGCGCGACGCCTCCGAGGTGTGGTTCGTCAACGAGCCGATCCGCGCCTGGCACCGGCTCCGCTACCCCGAGGCGGGCGACCGCATGCACGTCGTCGCCAACGGGTTCGACCCCGAGTTCGCGCCGACGCCACGCACCGAGGCCGCCGACCCCGGGCGACCGCTGCGCTTCGGCTACATCGGCACCGTGAGCACGAAGGTGCCGGTCGCCGAGTTCCTCGCCGGCTGGACCCGGGCCAGGACGGCCGAGCCGGCCATGGCCGGGGCCACCACCCAGATCTGGGGGCACCTCGGCTTCTACGCCGCCGCCAACCCCCAGCTCCAGGCGCTCCTCGACGAGCACGCGAGCCAGGGCGTGGAGTATGCCGGCCCGCTGGCCAAGCAGCGCGTGGCGGAGGTCTACGAGACCTTCGACGCCCTGCTGCTCATCCTCGGCGCGGGCCGCTACGTGACCAGCGGCAAGGTCTACGAGTACCTCGCCAGCGCCCTGCCGATCGTGTCGGTGCACGACCCGGGCAACGCCGCCTCCGACGTGCTGCGTGGCTACCCCCTCTGGTTCCCCGCCTCCGACCTGTCCGCCGAGGGCGTCGCCGAGGCCCTCGGGCGGGCAGCCGAGGCCGCACGGACGGCCGGACCCGAGGTCAGGCAGCAGTGCCGGGACTTCTCCCTCTCCTACTCGCGCGACCTGCAGCTCGCCCCGCGGATCGAGGCGCTCGGCCGGCTGTGCGCCCAGCGCGCTGCCACCAGCGCCGGGCCCGGGTCGACCACGACGGTGGTGACCGAGTGAAGGTCCTCCTGCTCACCTCGGCCCGCCAGCTCACCGCGGCCGCCGTGGCCGCGGCCCTCGACCAGCTCGGGGTCGACCCCACGACCACCAGCGCCACGACCACCAGCGCCACGGCCAACGCGACCACTGCGACCCCCACGACCCCCACGACCACGGACGACCGCATCGACGTGGCCGTCCTCGCGACCCAACCACCCACCGAGCCCTCTGCCGTCCGCGTGCTGGCCGTGCCCCCGCTCCTGGCCGGGGTGGGCGCAGTCGGCGGGCGTGGTCGGTCCGTCCTGTTGACGCTCGCCTGGTCGACCTCCAGCGTGGCCAGACGCGCGTTTCGCGAGGCCACCGTCGTGGTGGCCCTCGACAGCGGCACCCACCAGGCCGCCTGGCTGCTCGCGCAGCGCTACCGTCGCCCCGCCGTCGTGGCCGGGGCCGCCGCGGGACGACGCGTCATCGCCGAGCGGGACCGGTCAGCTCGCTGACCCGGCGCGCGAGCTCGGCATAGGGATCCTGCGCCAGCAGGGCCGCGCGCCGGGCGAGCGAGGCGGCGCGGAGCGTGTCGATGGAGCGCGGGTTCTCGGCCCACTCGCGGAGCACGGCGGCGGCAGCGAGCCCGGCACCGGTGCCGGGCTCGACGACACACCCGATCGACTCGGGCCCCTCGGCTCGCACGAACTCGCGTTGGCGCGGCAGGTCGGTGACGACGACGGCCAGACCACAGCCGACGTACTCGTAGAGCTTGCTGGGCATGGCGTCGCGGAACGCGCTGGTGTCGTCGAGCAGGCCCAGCCCGCACCACGCGCCCTCGGCCAGGCGCCAGGCCTGGGCCGGCGGCTGGCGCCCGTGCAGCCGCACCCGGCCGTCGAGCCCTCGAGCCGCGAGCTCGCCGTCGAGCCGTTCGGCATCGGCCCGGGCCACCGGGCCCACGACGTCGAGGGTCCAGCCGGGCGCGTGCTCGATGGCGTCGAGCATGGCCCACAACCCCCTGCTGGCCCGCACGTCACCGACATAGAGGGCCCRCGGCTCGTCGGCGCGCGCAGAGGGCTCGGGCAGCATCCGCAGATCGGGGAGGTTTCGCACCACCAGCCGGTGGGCGGCGGTGAGGGGAGGGACGTGCTCGTCGGCCACCACGACGAGGTCGGCGGCCCGTGCTGCTGCCGTCGCCGCCCGGGCGAGGCGCGACGCCACCTGCCCGCGCCAGCCGCGGGCCCAGGCCCGGTCACGCAGCAGCGCCGCATAGTCCTCGTGCACATCGGCCACCACGCGCCGACGGCGCACCCGCGCCACGACGAGGGAGGTGACGAGGGAGTCGGGGTCGAGGGCCAGCAGCACGCGGCCGCGGGCTCGCGCGGCATACCGCGCTGCCCTGACCGCGCGCTGCACCATGCTCCCGCGAGGGCTCGTGGTGACGCCGACCCCTTCGGGGGCGTCGGCCGCGTCGCCGAGGGCGAGGACCTCGACGGACAGGCCGTCGCGGAGCAGTCCCGCGCAGACCCGGTGCAGGCGCGCGTCGGCGACGTCGTGGCCGCTCGTGACGATGCTGACGTCAGGGCGCGCGGACGTCACCAGGTCAGAGGTCTTCGAGGACGACGCCGGACTGGCCGACGTTGACGAACTTCGTGTAGGCCTCGGTGACGTCCTCGGGAGTGCCCCGCATCATGATCCGCCCCTGGTGCAGCCACATCGCGTCGTTGCACAGCTCGCGGATCGAGCCGAGCGAGTGGGAGACGAGGAAGGTCGCCCGGGCGCTGGCCCGCAGCTCGGCCATCTTCTCGGCGGCCTTGGTCTTGAACGACGCGTCGCCGGCGGAGAGGGCCTCGTCGATCATGAGGATGTCGGGGTCCATGTGCACCGCCACCGAGAAGGCCAGGCGGCTGTACATGCCCGAAGAGTAGGTGCGCATCGGGGCGTCGATGGCCTCCTCGAGGCCGGCGAACGCCGTGACCTCCTGGGCCCGGGCGAGGACCTCACGCCGGGACAGGCCGCTGGCCAGCCCGCCGAGGATGATGTTCTCGCGCCCGCTGAGGTTGGCGTTGAAGCCGACCCCGAGCGACAGCAGCGGGCTGATCCGTCCGTTGACCTCGATCCGGCCCTCGTTCGGGGGCAGGATGCCCGCCAGCGCGCGCATCAGGGTGGACTTGCCGGCACCGTTGTTGCCGATGATGCCGAGCGCCGTGCCGTCCGGGACGTCGAAGCTGACGTCCTGGAGGGCGTGCACCTCCCGCACCGCGCGCTGGCCCCGACCGAACCGCGTGATGGCGGTCTTGAAGGTCGGCACCCGCTCGAAGGTGGTGCGGTAGGTGATGGACAGGTGCTCGACCTTGACGGTCAGGGGGCTGTGCTCAGAGGCGGACAGCGAACTCACGCTCCCTTGACATGAAGAACAGCGAACCGCCCACGAACACGATGAGCGCCCAGGCGGTCGCAGTGGCGAACGTGCGCAGGCTGGGCACGTCGCCGTTGACGAGGCACTCGGTGAAGCCACCGAGCAGCGAGAACAACGGGTTGACGTACTCCATCAGGTCAAGCACCCGCAGGAACTTGTGCGGGACGGTCTCGATCGACCAGAGCACGGGCGAAGCGTAGAGCCAGATCCGGTTGACGTACGGCATGAAGCTCGTGGTGTCACGGAAGTAGACCTGCAGCGTCCCGAAGAAGGCAGCCAGCCCGAGCGCGAAGACCGTGAGCAGGAAGAGGAAGTAGAGCGACAGCAGGGTCGACTTGTGGAAGCCCAGCCCGGCGATCAGGTGGAAGACGAGGTAGACCGGCAGGGTCGGGAGGAACCGGAAGAACGCGGTCCGCACGGCGGAGAACGGCATCAGCAGGCGCGGGAACGCGGTGTTGAGCAGCAGCTTCCCGCCACCGACGACCGACGCCGCACCGGCCTGCATCGCGGCCGACACGTAGTAGAAGGTGAACAGGCCGGCGGTCAGCTGGGCGAAGAAGTCCCAGCCGTGGTGGCCACCGGAGAGCACCTGCACGAGCAGGAAGTAGACGCCCGCGAGCAGGAGCGGGTTGATGATCAGCCACAGCTGGCCGAAGAGGGTGACGGTGTTGGCGCTGCGCAGGTTGGCCCGGGACATCTCGGCGGCGAACTCACGCCGACGCCACAGCTCGGTGATGTAGCTGCGCAGCGGCGGGATACCAGCACGATGGGGTTCGTAGACGTGGTGCGTCGTCGTGAACTCGTTCTCCGGCTCGGCCAGCGCCACCTGGTGATCGCTGCTCATGGTCCTCGCTCTCGGTGAAAGGCTGTGCGCTCTCGCGCACCGGGTGAGTCTAGTGGAACTTTGCCGAGGCTCAGGACAGCCCGCGGTAGAGCTCGCGCAGCACCGCGGCGTCGACGTCCCATGCCAGGGCGGCCCGCGCAGCGGCGACCCGGGCGCACCACGCGGGGTAGTCGCGCACCACCGACTCGATCGCCGCGCCGAGCGCCACGGAGTCGCCCGGAGGGTAGAGCTCGCCCAGGCCGTGCTCGCGGACCAGGGCCCCCAGCTCGCCCACGTCGGTGGCCACGACGGGGACGCCGGCGGCGACCGCCTGGAACGCCTTGTTCGGCAGCGCGAGGCGCAGGTTGTCGAAGTTGTCGCCGTGCGTCACCAAGGCGACGCCGGCCTCCTGGAGCATCGCGGTGACCGTGTCCACGTCCACGGCCTCGCGCACCGTCGCCGTGCCGGGGTCGAACCCGGCCAGCCACGCGGGGTCGCTGGGCCCGATGAGGGTGATCGGCAAGGGACTGGCCGCAGACGCCCGTGCGATGACCTCGAGCTCGCGGAACGGAGCCAGCCGGCCGGCATACACCGCGCCCGTCGGCTGCGGCGGCGGGCCACCCGCGACGGACTGGAAGGTGTTGCGCACCACCGTGACGTCCCAGCCGTGGCGACGGCGCAGCACGTCGGCCACGCCCTCCCCGACGGTGATCACCGCCGCGGCACGGCTGCCGAGACGGGCCTCGGTGCGGCGCTCGCGCCAGTCGTTCAGCGGCGTCGGGCGGTACTGCCGCGGGCGGCCGGTCCAGAGCTCGTGGCTGTCGTAGACCAGTGGGACGCCCCGGTGCTCGGCCAGCTCCGCTCCGGCCTCGAGGGCGGTGTAGTCGTGGGCGTGCACCACGTCGTACTCCCGCGTGCGACCGTCGGCGACCGCTCCCTTCGCCCACCGGCCGAACGCCGAGTTGCGGTGCTGCGGCAGCAGCACCCAGCGCGCGAGGCGCAGGTGGGCGGGCAGGTCGCGCGACGCGATGGACGCCCCGCCCTCGGCCCGGAACACCGACGACGTGCCGACGCTGGAGACGGTCACCCCGGGCGGCGGAACGTAGTCGGTGGGCACGCTCTTGCCGATGACGTGCACCTCGTGGCCGTCGTCGACCAGCGTCGTGGCCTCGCGGAGCACCCGGGTGTCGGTGGCCACGGACGTGGCCACGAGCATGAGAACGCGCATGGGGTCAGCGTGCCAGTCGCGGGGGGCTGGTGATGAACCCGATCCCCCACGACCAGTGCATGACGCCCAGGGCGAGGGGGGTCAGGAGGCGCGTGCGCCACGACTCCCCCGAGCTGATCGCCAGGCCTCCGGCCGCGATGAGCAGCGCGTATGCCGCGGGCACCAGCCACGCGGGCCACCACAGGAACCCGAGCACGATGGCAAGCGACGTGCCGGCGACCATGACGGGTGGGGCGAGGTAGCGGACGTTGATGGTGCCGGTGTGGTGGCGCGCGACCACCCGACGCCACCTGCCGTAGTAGAAGTACTGCTTCCCCAGGGCCGCCGGGGTGCTGCGCGGACGGTAGGTGACCTTGAGCGCGGGCGTGAACCAGACCCGGCCGCCGGTCTGCCGGATCCGGTGGTTCATCTCCCAGTCCTGGGCGCGCGCGAAGTGCTCGTCGTACCCGCCGACGCGTTCGAGGGCCGCGCGGCGGAACACTCCGAGGTAGACGGTGTCGGCCTCGCCGGCCTCGCCGCCGACGTGGAACCGCGAGTTGCCCACCCCGATGGGGCTGCGCATGGCGCACGCCACGGCGCGTTCGAACGCCGAGCGGCCCTCGGCCAGCATCAGCCCGCCGACGTTGTCGGCGTCCACGCGGGTCAGCTCCGCCACGGCGGTCGAGACGTAGTCGGCGGGGATCTCGGCGTGGCCGTCGACCCGCGCGATGATCTCGTGGCGGGCCGCGGCGATGGCGGCGTTGAGCCCGTTCGGCGTCTTGCCGGTGGGGTTGCGCACGGTCCGGACCCGCGGGTCGCCCTCGGCCAGGGCGGCGGCGACGGCGTCGGTGCGGTCGCGCGAGGGGCCCAGTGCGAGGACGACCTCGAACGGACCCCGGTAGTCCTGGGCCAGGATCATCTCGACGGCGTCGCGCAGGTGACGCTCCTCGTTGAGCACGGGCACGATGACGCTCACGGAAGGTGTGCGGGTGGGGGTCTCAGCGGGGGGATTGTGGTTCATGAGGAGACGATCATCCCGCAGAACAGATCCCGCCGAGGTCGGTGGTGTTCGCGTGGGCGGGCGCGCTGGGCGTCCCGACGGCGGGATCCGGAGGCGGGGAAGCCGTCGCCCCGGCCTTCGGCGTCGTGCCGCCCTTGCCCTTCGTGGCGACCGACTCCGTGGCGTTCGACCCCTTCTCGGAGGCCTTGATGGTCGCGGCCACCGTCGAGCGGATCACGGCGGGGTCGTAGTCCCACGGCTTGATGAGCGGCGGCACGAAGTTGACGCTCTTGATCTTCTGCGAGCGGGTCTTGAGGGCGAGGTCGGCGAAGAAGCCGAGCTCGGACTGGGGCATGTCGGTCTTGAGGACGCCGCTGGTCGCCCCGACGATGTCGGCGAAGTGCAGCACCAGCGCCTGGGGGTCGACCTGCTGCACCATCGCCGTCATGACGCACCGCTGCCGCGCCATCCGCTCGTAGTTGGTCGAGCCTTGGCGGGACCGGGCGTACCAGAGGGCGTGGTAGCCGTCGAGGTGCTGCACCCCCGGCTCGATCCAGCCGCTGATCCGTGAGGTGCCGCCACCGATGGGGGTGCGCTTCTGCACGTTGACGTCGAGGCCGCCAAGCGCGTCGATGAGGCCGCTGAAGCCGCGCAGGTCGACGAGCACGTAGTAGTGGACGTCGAGGCCCGACAGCGCCTCGACCGCCTCGCGGGTCGCCACGACGCCCGGGTCCTTGGTGCCGGCGGGGAACAACGCCTTGTGCTCCTGGGCCCACGTGTAGAGGCCGTTGAGCAGGCAGTTGTCGCCACAGTTCCAGCCATCGGGCATGAGTCGCTGCATCGTGGAGCCGGGCCGGAAGTTGATGTTCTCGGTGTCGCGCGAGAAGCCGAAGGTCACCGCGCGGCCGGTCTTGGCGTCCACGCTGACCAGCTGGATGCTGTCGGGCCGGGTGCCGATCCGGTCGGCGCCGGAGTCACCGCCCAGGAGCAGCACGTTGTAGCGGCCGTCGGTCGCCTTCGCGGTCGTCGTGCCCTGGAAGAGCGTGTTGAGCGCGTCGCGCCCGGCACCGACGTTGCTCGCGGCATACACCAGGCCACCCGACGTCAGGACGAGCAGGACCGCCGTGATGGCGGTCAGCCAGCGCCGCGCCTTCATGACGAGCGTCGCCGGCTGGCCGAGCCGCCACGCGTCGACGAAGAGCACGGCCCACAGCGCGGCGAACCCGAAGAGCACCCACTCGACGACGGTCAGGACCGCGCCGCGGCTGAAGAGGCCGAAGACGAGCGAGCGGTGCAGGAGGAAGACCGCACCGAGCAGCACGGCGAGCCCGAGCACCGCGCACCACACCCGGATGGCGAACCGTCCGAGGGCACGGTTGCCCGCCGCGAGCTGGGCGCTCCCGGGCACCAGGAGGGTGAGCACGACGAGCGTGAAGGCGCGGCGCCGGCGCTGCCGCGAACCCATCGACGAGGCGTCCCCGATGGTGCGCTGCCGGCCGCCGGAGACATAGACCTGTTCCTCGGCCAACCGGTCCGGCGCCATGGGGGGACTGCTCATGGTGAACCAGTATCGGGAACAAACAGCCACATCCCCGTGACGCTGGGAGTTCTCAGTGTGTCGTCGCCGCCACGTTTTGGCCCGGGCCCGCCCGACGCTGGACACTGGGGGGATGAGTGGACGCCACCCCGGAGCCGATGACGCCCAGCCCATCCCCCAGCGCGGTGGCCGACCCGCGGGTGCTCCGCTGTCCGACGAGCTCGGCGAGGACGAGGTCTACGTCGTCGACGTCCGCGGTCGCAAGCGGTCGGCCACGGCCACCCAGGAGGGCCGTCAGCCCCGGGGCGCGGCGAGCGGCCCGAAGCCGCCCACAGAGCCCAGGGAGCGGGGCGCCGCAGGAGGCTCCCGCCGCACCGGTCGCCGCGTCACCGCCCTCGTCGCTCTGCTCGTGGTGGCCTGGTTGGCCTTCATGGTCTTCACCCCCCTGCACGCATGGAACTCGGTCGCCAAGGTCGACACCACCCCGGCCGGCGCCCGACCGGCCGACGGTCCCGGCTACAACTACCTGCTCGTCGGCTCCGACAGCCGCGAAGGCCTGACCGCCGCCCAGAAGTCGACGCTGCACACGGGCAGCGCCGCGGGTCGTCGCACCGACTCGATCATCCTCGTGCACGTGCCCCAGAGCGGTGGCAAGCCTGCGCTGATCTCACTGCCCCGCGACAGCTATGTGCCGATCCCGGGCCACGGCAGCAACAAGATCAACGCCGCCTTCGCGATCGGTGGCCCGAACCTCCTCGTGGCGACGGTCGAGCAGGTCACCGACCTGCACATCGACGGGTACGTCGAGATCGGGTTCGCCGGGTTCGCGTCCGTCGTCGACAGCCTCGGCGGCGTACGCATCTGCGTCCCGTTCGCGATGAACGACCCCAAGGCGCACATCAACCTCGCGAAGGGGTGCCAGCAGCTCGACGGCCCCAACGCCCTGGGCTTCGTGCGAGCCCGCTACTCCGACCCGCGCGGTGACATCGGTCGGGCGGAGCGCCAGCGCCAGTTCCTCTCGGCGATCATGAAGAAGGCGCTCACCCCGTCGACCGTGCTGATCCCCACCCGCTACTGGTCGTTCAGCCACGCCGCGGCCCAGGGGCTCATCGTCGGTCAGGACACCTCAATGCGCGACGCCAGCCGGGTCCTGCTGGCCATGCGGGCAGTGTCCAACGACCAGGCCCTCAGCCTCGTCGTGCCGCTCTCGAGCCTCAACTACCAGACCAGCGCCGGCAGCGCGGTGAAGTGGGACACCCCCCGCGCCAAGGCGCTGTTCACCTTGCTGCGCAACGACACCCCGCTCGACGCCCCGCCCGCAGGCACCGACGGCAAGCCCTCCGGCAGCTGACCCCCACCTCAGCTCTGTCGCCGCGCGGTGGGCTTGGCTACTTGCGGGCCAGGATCTGGCGGGCCATCACCACGCGCTGGATCTGGTTGGTGCCTTCGTAGATCTGGGTGATCTTGGCATCGCGCATCATCCGCTCGACCGGGAAGTCGCGCACGTAACCCGCCCCACCCAGCAGCTGCACCGCGTCGGTGGTCACCTGCATCGCCACGTCGGAGGCGTAGCACTTCGCGGCGGCGCCGAAGAAGGGCAGGTCCTTGTCGCCGCGCTCGGACTTGGCGGCCGCGACGTAGACCATCTGGCGGGCGGCCTCGACCGCCATCGCCATGTCGGCGAGCATGAACTGGATGCCCTGGAACTCGGCCACGGCCTTGCCGAACTGCTTGCGCTCCTTGACGTACGAGACTGCGAAGTCCAGTGCCCCCTGGGCGATCCCGACGGCCTGGGCGCCGATCGTCACGCGGGTGTGGTCGAGGGTCGCGAGCGCGATCTTGAGGCCCTCGCCCTCCGCTCCGACGATCCGGTCGCCGGGGATCCGCACGTGGTCGAAGTGCAGCTCGCGGGTCGGTGAGCCCTTGATGCCGAGCTTGCGCTCCTTCTCCCCGAAGGTGAAGCCCTCGTCGGACTTCTCCAGGACGAACGCCGTCACGTTGTTGCCCCGCTTGCCGTCGGGGTCGGTCACGGCGAGCACGGTGTAGTACTCCGAGACGCCGGCGTTGGTGATCCACGACTTCTGGCCGTTGACGATCCAGTCGTCGCCGTCCCGCTTGGCCCGGGTCTTCATGGCGGCGGTGTCCGACCCGGCCTCGCGCTCGGACAGGCCGTAGGAGAACGTCGTCTTCCCCTCGGCGAGCGGGGTGAGGTAGCGCTTCTTCACGTCGTCGTTCGCGGCCAGGATCAGCGGCATGGTGCCGAGCTTGTTGACCGCCGGGATCAGGGAAGCCGACGCGTCGACGCGGGCGACCTCCTCGATCACGATGCAGGTCGCGAGCGCATCGGCACCGACGCCGCCGTACTCCTCGGCGATGTGCGGGGCGAAGAAGTCCGAGGCCACCAGGGCGTCGTGCGCCTCCTGCGGGTAGCGCGCCTCCTCGTCCACGGCCGCGGCATACGGGGCGATCTTGTCCTCGGCGACGGCACGCACGGCGTCGCGCAGGGCCTCGTGGTCCTCGGAGATCTTGAACAGGTCGAAGTCGCGGTTACCGGTGCTCACAGTCCCTCAGGTTACCCGCTGGTATGCCGTGCCGTCCCCGCCGTCGCGTGTGTCACCCGCCACGACGGCACTGGCGTCAGAACTTCCCAAACCGGTCCAGAACGGCCCGACCGCGACCTACACTCCTCGGGCATGCCGCGCGCACTGCCCGGCCGTACGACGACGAGGAGTGTGCTGTGACTCCAGGCGCCCTGCCACCCGTGACCGCCCCGCGCGCGACCCGCCCCACCCGGCGACTCGCCCACTCCGTGGCAGCAGCCCTTGTCGCCTCAGGGCTCGCCGCAGGCGGGTCGGCCCTGCCGGCGCACGCCGCGTCGAGCGCCCCCACGGACCAGTCCCCCCGGGCTGCGACGTCCGGCGGCACCAGCCCGCGGGGCTGGCTCAGCGACGCGATCGCATCCGGCGAGGTGCGCCAGCCGCACTCCCGGGCCACGACCGCCCTGCCGGAAGCCGGCCTGGCCAGCCGACCGTCAGGGTCGGGTGGCCGCCTCAGCCGGCCGGGATCGCGCAGCGCCGCAGGCACGGTCACCAGCGACGCGCTGACTTCCTCGGCCGGGACCACGGCCGCCGACGCCCAGACCTGCGACAGCGGGCTCGTGCGCGTCGGTCAGCTGACCGACCGGACCGTCGTGACCATCTCACTCGCCGGTGCAGCCACGACGACGGTGCTGCGGCAGCGTGACTACGGTGCGTGGCTCACGGTGGGCACGATCACCGGACCGACCGGTCAGTTCGTCGACCGCACCATCAACCCGCGCACGGTCTACCACTACCGCGTCATCGCCAAGTCGGACGTCGGCGCCATCGTGACCGACTGCCAGACGTACGGCTACCTGGGGATCTGGTCGGGCGGCGCCTGGGGCGAACCGGACGCGGTGTACGCAGCGGGGACGGGTGGGCTCAAGCAGACCTCGCCCTACGACGAAGGCCTGGAGGTCGCGCCCGGCAGCTGGGTCACGCCGAGCTACTCGACCGACGGGCGGCTCGTCGCGGCCACCCTCGTGGACGAGGCGACCGGGGCCGGCGTGGTCAAGGTCCTCTCCGCCCGCAACGGCACCGAGGCGTTCACGGTCGACCTCGGTGCGACCGTCTTCGCGGCCGAGGCGGCGTTCTCGCCCGACGGGCAGTCGCTGGTGTTCGCGCGGTACGACGCGGCGACGGGTGACCCCCTCGGGCTCGGCGTGGTGGACGTGCACGGCACCCACACGGTCCGCCTGCTGGCTCCTGACCGCCCGCTGGCCGAGCCGACCTGGAAGCCCGACAGCCGCACCATCGTCGCGACCGACCTGACCGTCGGCGGCGGCCTCGTCACGCTGTGCTCGACGTGTTCGGCGACGACCCCGATCCCCGGCACCGCCGGTGGCTACACCGCTGAGGTCTTCCGCGACGGTGCGATCTGGTTCGCCTGGTCGAACGACGCCGGCAGCGAGCTGCGGCGCCTGTCCGGCAGCACCCTGACGATCGTCCGCGGAGGCGCCGGCACGAGCTACTACGCGATGCCGCGGTTCCTGCCGGACGGACACGTCTACGTCGAGGTGGACCGGCCGATGCCGAACGACCCGACGGCGTACTACCCGACCGTGGTGCTGCTCGGGTCGTCCCCGGTTGACGACCAGGACATGTGGATCGGCCGGTCCACCGACGGGTTCCTCGGCTACGACCTCCGCCAGCCCCAGAGCAAGGGCACGTCCGACTTCGTGGGTGACGCCTTCCACGACCTCCTGGCCAAGGATGCCAGCGGTGTGCTCTGGGCCTACCCCGGCACCAGCACCTCGCTGGGTCGCCGCGTGCGGCTGGGCGGCGGCTGGAACGGCTACACGGCATACCTCGCGGTCGGCGACCTGACCAGTGACGACCACGCCGACCTCCTCGGCAAGGACTCCAGCGGGAAGCTCTGGCTGTATGCCGGGCTAGGCGGGGGCGGGTTCGCGCCGCGCAGGCAGGTCGGCTCCGGCTTCGGCACCTACACGCTGGTCGCTGCCGGCGACCTCAACGGCGACGACCTCGCGGACCTGGTCGCCAAGGACAGCGCGGGCGCCCTGTGGCTGTACTCAGGTCGCGGCACCGGCGCCCTCGGCGGCCGGGTGCTGATCGGGTCGGGCTGGAACGGCATGACCGCGATCATCGGCTCCGGTGACGTGAACTTCGACGGCACCGCCGACCTGCTGGCCCGCGCGCGGGACGGCAAGCTGTGGCTCTTCCCCGGCACCGGCGCCAGCACCGGCAAGCTCGGCACTGCTCGCCAGGTCGGCAGCGGTTGGGGCGGCTTCACCGCCATCACCGTCACCGAGGTCGTCGACCAGCGCCCCCTCGTGTGGGTGCGCTCCAGCGCCGGGGTGCTCTCCTACTACGACATGTATGCCGACGGGTCGTTCAGCCCCAACGGCCAGTACCAGCTCGGCGGCGGTTGGAACGGCCTGACTCTCAGCTCGTGAGACCGCCAGCGGGTCAGTGGCGGCGCCGGTCAGTGGCGACGCCGGTCAGTGGCGGCGGGGCAGGTGCCAGAGGTGGCCGTGCTCCTCGCGGTCGAGCAGCTCGGGCATGACGTCACGCTCGAACATCGCGATCCCGGTGGTGTCGTAGGCCGCCTCCGGGAAGTTGAGGATCGCGTAGGTCATGCCGAGGTCCTGGAGCGCCGACAGCTTCTCGACGACCTGCTCCGGGGTGCCGACGGTCGCCTGCTTGCGGTAGTCGGCGAACAGCTGGTCGACCCGCGCCTCGGGCGAGCCGACGGAAAGCAGGCGGTCCCGCAGGGTGGCGAAGCGCTCCTCGACCTCCCGCTCGGAGCTGCCGATGAAGACGTTGAGGTTGCTGCTGCGGACGATCTCGCCGAAGTCCCGGCCGACGTCGTCGCAGTGACCCTTGAGGATCTCGCTCTTGGCGGTGAACACCTCAGGCGTCGGGTCGAAGTTGGTGTAGTCGGCGTACTGCGCCGCGATCCGCAGGGTCTTCTTCTCGCCACCACCGGCGATCCACATCGGGATGCCGTTGTGCTTCGACCCGGGCGCCGAGGTGCCCTGCAGCGGCTGCGGGTAGCACCGCGCGCCGTCGACCTGGAAGTGCTCGCCCTTGAAGGTGGCGGTGCCGGTCGTCCACATGTCACGGAAGATCTGGACGCCCTCCTCGAGCGCCTTGAGCCGCTCGCCGGCCCGCGGGAAGCCGTAGCCGTAGGCGCGCCACTCGTGCTCGTACCACCCGGCGCCGATGCCCATCTCGAGCCGGCCCTCGGAGATGATGTCGACCGTGGCGGCCACCTTCGCGAGGTAGGCAGGGTTGCGGTAGGCCATGCAGGTGCACATCTGGCCGAGCCGCACGCGACCCGTGACGGCGGCAAAGGCGGCCATCAGGGTCCACGCCTCGTGGGTCGCCTCCTCGCTGGGGACCGGCACCGTGTGGAAGTGGTCGAAGACCCAGATCGACGACCAGTCCTCGTTGGCGTCGGCCCGTCGTGCGAGACCGGCCATCACGCCCCAGTGCTGGCTCGGGTCGATGCCGACGAGGTCCATGCGCCAGCCCTGCGGGACGAAGATTCCGAACTTCATGCGGCCGACGTTACTGCCTCGCCCCGCGCCCTTCTCCCGCACCTCTCGCCCGGCCTATCCAGGGGCCTCTCCAGGGGCCTCTCCCCAACCAGCCCCCACCGTGTGATGCTGAGGTCATGAGCTTTCGCCACCAGAACGACCCTGACCTCATTCGCGAGCTCCTCATCGACCCGGGCATCTGGGTCGTCGTCGGCCTCTCGAACAACCAGGAGCGTGAGGCCTTCGGCGTCTCGCGCTGGCTCAAGGTGGAGCTCGGCAAGGGCCTGATCCCCGTGCACCCCAACGCGGAGACGGTGCACGGCGAGCAGGGCTACGCGTCGCTCTCGGACATCCCTGACGGCACCGACATCAAGGTCGTCGACTGCTTCGTCAACTCCGAGCACGTCGGGGCCGTGGTGGACGAGGCCATCGCCAACAAGGAGCGGCTGCAGATCGACGCCATCTGGATGCAGCTGGGCGTGGTCGACGAGCCTGCTGCCGACCGGGCTCGCGCGGTGGGGCTCGACGTCGTCATGGACACCTGCCCGCGCATCGAGTGGCGCGGCGTCCGCTCCGCGGGCATGGCCCGCTAGGAGACGCGACCAGAGGCGGAGCTAGGACCCGCGCTTCTCGCGCAGCGCCGCGCCCTTGGCGTGGGCCTGGTCCCGCAGGTCCGCCTGGAAGGCGGTCATCCGCTCACGCAGCCCCGCGGCATACTCCCCCTCGCCGGCGGCGAGGATGCGGGCGGCGAGCAGGCCCGCGTTCCTGGCCCCGCCGATCGAGACGGTGGCGACGGGCACCCCGGCCGGCATCTGCACGATCGAGAGCAGGGAGTCCATGCCGTCGAGGTACTTCAGCGGCACCGGCACCCCGATCACGGGGAGCGGGGTCACCGCCGCGAGCATGCCGGGCAGGTGCGCTGCACCACCGGCGCCCGCGACGATCACCCGCAGTCCACGCCCAGAAGCGTTCTGCCCGTAGGCGATCATCTCCTCGGGCATGCGGTGGGCGGAGACGACATCGGCCTCGTAGGGGACGCCGAACTCGTCGAGCGCCTGCGCTGCCAGCTCCATCACGGGCCAGTCGCTGTCGCTGCCCATGACGAGCCCGACCAGTGGTGGGGAGGTGGGCTGCTGGTCGCTCATTCGGTGATCACTCCTGCGAGGTAGTCAGCGGCGTGGCCGGCGCGCTCGCGCAGCTGTGCGAGGTCGGAGCCGGAGACGTTGACGTGACCGATCTTGCGGCCAGGTCGGACTCCCTTGCCGTAGAGGTGGATCTTGAGCCCGGGGTCGCGGGCCATGATGTGGCGGTAGGCCGGGTAGAGGTCGGGGTAGTCGCCGCCCAGCACGTTGGCCATCACCGTGTGCGGCTCGCGCGGCGTGGGGGCGCCCAGCGGCAGGTCGAGCACCGCACGCAGGTGCTGCTCGAACTGGCCCGTCACCGCGCCGTCCATCGACCAGTGCCCACTGTTGTGCGGGCGCATGGCCAGCTCGTTGACGACGTATGCCGCGGCGCCGGTCGCGGCGTCGCGCACCTCGAACATCTCCACGGCGAACACCCCGGTGACGCCGAGGTGCTCGGCGATCCGGAGCCCGGCCTCGGTCGCGACCGCCGCGAGGGTGGGGTCGAGGTCGGGCGCGGGGGCCAGCACCTCGGTGCAGATGCTGTCGGTCTGCACGGTCTCGACGACCGGCCACGCGGCGGCCTGGTTGGAGGGGCTGCGGGCGATGAGGACCGCGAGCTCGCGGACGAAGTCGACCTTCTCCTCCAGGAGGATGCCGTCGGCCAGCGGACCGTGGTCGCCCACCGCGTCGAGCCAGTCGCGCAGCTCGTCGGTCGACTGGATGACGCGCACGCCCTTGCCGTCGTACCCGCCTCGGGGGCTCTTGGCCACCACCGGCCAGCCGACCTCGGCCGCGAACGCCTCGACGTCGTCGGCCGTGCGCGCCCTCGCCCACGCCGGGCAGGCCACGCCGATCTCGGTGAGCCGCTCGCGCATCGCGAGCTTGTCCTGGGCGAACCGCAGGGCCTCCGGCGTCGGGTGCAACGGAATCCCTTCCGCCACCAAGGCATCCAGCACGTCGGGCGGGACGTGCTCGTGGTCGAACGTCACGACRTCGCACTCTCGCGCGAAGGCCAGCACGGCCTCGACGTCGGTGTGGTGCCCGACCGGCGACGAGGGGATGACCTGGGCCGCCGCGGCATCGGGGGCCTCCGCCAGCACACTGAGCGTGATCGCGAGCTCGGCTGCCGGAGCGGCACACATCCGCGCGAGCTGCCCACCCCCGACGATGCCGACGACCGGGAAGCCTCCGGGGGCGCGTTGGGGTGAGGTCACCCCGCGAGGATATCGGCCAGCAGCACGGCGCACGGTCGAGGGCCGCCGGAAGGCCTGGCTGGAGCGGCCCAGGCCGTGGGGCGCGGTCCGCACGCGCTGCGGGGCCGCCGCAGATAGTCTCCTCTGGTGTCCGAGAGCCCCTCCCTCGTCGACCGCCTGCGCGGCACGGTCGACGTCCTCTACCGCGAGATGATCAAGTTCGGGATCGTCGGGGCGGTCGCCTTCGTCGTGGACCTCGGTCTGTTCAACATCCTGAGGGCCACCGTGCTGTCGGGGTACGGCAACGGCCCCCTCTCCCGCGCCGTCGTCGCCACCATCATCTCCGCGGCCGTCGCCACCTGCGTGGCGTGGGTCGGCAACCGGATGTGGACGTTCCGGCACCGCCGCAATCGCCCCGTGCACCACGAGGCGCTCCTGTTCGCGGTCACCAACGGCGTCGCCCTGCTGATCCAGGCAGGCTGCGTCGGCTTCTCGCACCACGTGCTGGGCCAGGAGAGCCTGGTCGCCGAGAACGTCGCCAAGCTCGTGGGCATCGCGCTCGGCACGCTGTTCCGGTTCTGGGCCTACCGCACGTTCGTGTTCAGCCAGGAGCCCCTCACCGACACCTCGCCCCTGGCCGAGTCGGAGCCCGAGTCCCAGCCAGAGTCGTAGCCCGAGTCGTAGGCCGACTCGTGGGCCGGATCGCCCCGCGCCGGCGCACCTGGGACCGGGGGCACTCCTCCAGAACCGATAGCATCGCCGCTGTCCAGCCGCGAGAGGAAGACCCACTGTGCCCAAGATCCTGACCGTCTACGGGACTCGTCCAGAGGCCATCAAGGTCGCCCCCATCCTCAGTGCGCTGGAGCACTCGGCCGACTTCGAGAGCGTGGCCGTGGTGACCGGTCAGCACCGCGAGATGCTCGACCAGGTCAACGCGCTCTTCGAGATCGAGCCCCGGCACGACCTCGACATCCACGAGGCCGGCCAGACCCTCACGGCGATCACGCACCGCGTGCTCACCCGCATCGACCCGGTGTTCGAGGAGGAGCAGCCCGACGCCGTGATCGTCCAGGGTGACACCACGACCTCGATGGCCGCGGCGCTGGCCGCCTTCTACCGGCAGGTCCCGGTCGTGCACCTCGAGGCCGGCCTGCGGTCGGGCGACATCATGTCGCCGTACCCCGAGGAGGCGAACCGCAAGATCATCTCCCAGCTGGCAACGCTGCACCTCGCGCCCACCGAGCACGCGGCCAAGGCGCTGACCGCGGAGGCCTTCGACCGGGCCGACATCGTGGTCACCGGCAACACCGTGATCGACGCCCTGCTCGACGTCGTGCGGCGCGAGCCCGGCGTCGGCGACCCGCGGCTGGCTGCCCTGATCGAGGGACCCGACCGGATCCTCACCGTGACGGCCCACCGACGGGAGAACTGGGGCGAGTCGATGGCCCAGATCGGCCGCGCGCTGGCCCGCATCAGCGACCGCTTCCCCGACCTGCAGATCGTCTTCCCGATCCACCGCAACCCGTTGGTCCGCCAGGCGATGATGCCCGCCCTGGAGGGTCACGACAACATCCTCGTCATCGAGCCGTTGTCCTACGCCGAGTTCGCCCGCCTGCTCGCGCGGAGCCACATCGTCGTCACGGACAGCGGCGGCGTGCAGGAGGAGGCACCCAGCCTCGGCAAGCCGGTCCTCGTCATGCGCGAGAACACCGAGCGCCCCGAGGCGGTGACCGCCGGCACGGTCCGGCTCATCGGCACCGACGAGCAGCGCATCGTCGACGAGGTGAGCGAGCTGATGACCGACGACGCGGCATACGTGGCGATGGCCAAGGCGGTCAACCCCTATGGCGACGGCCACGCCAGCGAACGCTCGGTCGCGGCCCTCCAGCAGCTGTTCGGCCTCGGCGAGCGTCTCCCCGACTTCTCCCCGCAGTAGCGGGAGCGCGGCGTGAGCCGCCCTCCCCCGCCGTCAGGACTGCGCACTCCCTGACGCGGTCTCCACGGCCGCGACCGTCTCGGTGACGGCCTCCGGGGTCGCACTGGACTCCACGGTCTCCGGGGCCTCCGCAGTGGTCGGGGCCGCCTCGAACGGCACCTCCGGCCCGACGAGCACCTCACGCCACTGGTCGGTGACCTCATCGGAGGCGTGCCGGGCCGCTTCGGCGCGCATGCGCGCGCTCGCCGCGTCGAAGGCCTCGGCGTCCGACGACAGCCGCACCACGTCGGCGACGAAACCCGCCAGCGAGTCGTATGCCGCGTCGGCACCGTAGAGGTCGCTGGCCAGGTCGGAGCGGGGCACCCGCACCAGGGCGCCACCCGCCGCAGCCTGCAGGAGCCTGAGGTCCACGGCGTGCTGCTCCACCGTCTCGAGCACCCACCCCAGCCGACCCCACCAGTTGGGCAGGTCGGCACCGGCCGGCTCCAACGACACGTGGTCGCGCAGCACGGACGAGGCCTCGATCCGGTCGAACAGCTCGCGGTAGTAGTCGCGCTCGGCCGGGTCGGCCCACGTGGCGGCGTCGAGCCAGGGTAGGTCTCCCCGCAGGTGCAGGACGGCCTCGCAGCCCGCTGCGTGGAGGCTCTCGAGCGCGTCGAGGGCCAGGTCGGGACGCCGGCGCGACGGGGCGAAGTCGAGGACGCCGACGTGCGTGGCCCGCGCCGGGTCGCCGGGTCGGTCGTAGTACTCGGCGTCGACGACGACGGGAGCGTGCACCAGCTCGACGGCTCCCGCGCCGTCGGCGAAGTCGCGGCGCTGGGTCTCGGTGTCGAAGAGGAAGGCATCGACCCCGGGCGGGGTGTCCGCGTCGACGGCGTCGGCGTCGCGGACGTGCACGACGAGGCGACGGCCCTGCTTCAGCTGTTCGACCAGCTCGGGCGACGGAGGCTGCGGCGCGCTGAACACCACCACCGACGTCGTGCCGGCTGGGTCGTCGACGGTGGGGCTCGTGAGGGGGGCGGTGCCGGTCGTGGCCTCAGGCAGCTCCACCACGCGCACGTCCGGGGTCACTGCACGGGCCGCGCTGACGAGGTGGGCCACCGCGGGCAGCTCACGCCCGACCACGAGGACCGACACGGGGGTCGGGGGCCGGACCGCACCGACGCCCTGACGTCGACCCGAGGCCGCGAGGGCGGCACCGATCCGCTCCGTCGCGGCAGCCATGCGGTAGTCCGACACGGCGGAGACAGCGACGTCCTGCGACCGCGCGAGGAGCTCGGGGTCGTGGGCGACGCGGGCGACGGCGTCGGCCACCGACCTCGGGTCGTCCTCGACGAAGAGCGCGTAGTCCTCCCCGAGCAGGTCGACGTGCGCCTGGATCCGGTTGAGCACGGGCGCCACACCCATGGCGCAGTACTCCAGCACCTTGGTGGAGATCTCGTGCGTCGAGTCGAGTTCGCGGGCCCGCCAGCTGAAACCGACCTGCGCCGTGCGGCAGTACGCGAGGGCGTCCTCCCGGGCCATCCCACCGGTCCACAGYAGGCCCGGGGAGTCGCGCAGCGCCCGCGACATCGCCTTCTTCCAGTTCGGCTGCACCGCCGAGTGCATGATCTTGTCGCCGACCATCGAGAGCGCGAGCGAGATGCCACGGCTCCCGAGCTGCTCCGGCAGGGCCGCCAGCTCGAGGGTGCGCCAGGGCATCGCGAACTTCCCCGAGTAGACGCCGACCAAGGTGTCGACGTGGGCGCGCCGTCCCTCGAGCGGGCGCAGGTCGTCGGGGATCATCGGGAGGATGACGAAGCACTTCCCCACCGACTCCGGGACGCGGTACTCCATGTAGGCGCGCGAGTCCTCGGTCTGCACGAGCATGCGGTCGGAGGCCATCGCGATCTCGGCCAGCTCCGCCAGCTCGGTGGCGGTCGGCGTCACCTCCGGGCCCGGGACGTCGATGACGTAGGGCCACAGCCGGCCATCGAACCGACCGGTGCGGGTGAGCGCCTTGGCGATCGCGGAGCCGCGCACGAGCACGACGTCGAACGGCTCCATCTGGTCGAGCCGGCAGATGTGGGCTGCCACCTCGTCGACTGTCAGGGGCACGATCTTCGGGGAGGGCTCGAGCTCCTCGAAGGGGTCGACGACCGTGACGTTGTCGAGCCTGTCGAGCGAGACGAAGGTGCGACGGGTGAGGGCCTTCGCCTTGAGGAAGAGCGTGACGTGCGCTCCCGTGCGGGCGAGGACCTCCGCCATCGACACGAGCCAGATCGTGGACCCGTCGATGAGGTTGATGTTGCCGTCGCCGTAGAGGAGGACTCGCATCGGGCGGGACGGCACGGACTCAGCCTGGCTCACGGACATCCTCAGTGGTCTGGGGGTGGGCGGCGGTCTGGGGGTGGGCGGCGCGGACCACGGCGTCCACCACGTCGCGATGGCTCCTGGACAGGCCCTGGCCGTCACCCACGAGGCGGCCGTCCGCGGCGACGACGACGTGCACCGCGTCCCGCACCAGGTTGGTGCCGACGTTGGGGTGGTGGGCGGACTCGACCAGCACGGCGGTCACTCCCCTGCCCCGGGCGTCCTCGATCCGCGCCAGCAGCTCGTGCAGCAGTCCGGTGCCGCGCGCGGTCTCCGTGCCACCCCAGACGCCCTCGAACAGCGCGGCCCGCTCGACGACCAGGAGGTCGCCACGCGAGGGGAGGGGGGCGTGCGTCGACGGGGGTGCCCCGGGCCCGACCGGACGGACCTCGACCGAACCCTCGAGGGCTCGGGTCACATGGGGCGCGAGGACGCCGTACACGACCGGGACGCCCGATGCGGGTGGCGCCCCTGTCGGGCTGACCTCGGTCGGCTCGTCGGCCGGCCCGGCGACGGGCAGAGCGACGGGCTGCTGCTCCTGCGCACCCGGGGCCTGGGCCCACGGGTCCGACGAGCTCGCGTCCCACGGGTGCCGGGAGCGCGGACCGGTGAGTCGCTCGGCCCTGCGGTAGTCGGACTCGGGGAGGGGAGCCGGCAGCGGTGGGCTGACGATGGTGGTGGGGGCCGCGGGCTTGCGTCGCAGCCGTGCGCGGATGGACGTGAGGGGCGAGGGCTGCGCCGGGGTCACACCCACAGGCCCTTGGTGTCGACCAGCTTCTTGCCTTCCAGGCGCGCAGGGTCGACAGCCTTGAACTGGTCGTGGTCGACCAGCAGCATGACGACGTCGGCGCGCTCGAGGGCGTCGTCGAGATCGGTGAGGCTCACGTTGCGGTGCGCCAGCGAGTCGGGGAGCTCCTCGACGTGCGGCTCGACGGCGAGGATGTCGGCCCGCGGCATCGACGCGGCGAGCGACCGGACGATCTCGACCGACGGCGACTCGCGCAGGTCGTCGATGTTCGCCTTGAAGGCCAGGCCGAGCACGGCAACCTTGGGGTGCCGCAGGTCGGCGGCGGCCTCGACGGCCTTGTTGACGACGAAGTCGGGCTTGCTGTCGTTGACCAGCCGCGCGGTGTGGATCAGGCGCGACTCCTCCTGGGCCGCCGCGACGATGAACCACGGGTCGACGGCGATGCAGTGGCCACCCACGCCCGGGCCCGGCTGCAGGATGTTGACCCGTGGGTGGTGGTTCGCCAGTTCGATCAGGCGCCAGACGTCGATCCCCAGGCGGTCGGAGATCAGGGACAGCTCGTTGGCGAAGGCGATGTTGACGTCGCGGTAGGCGTTCTCGGTGAGCTTGGCCATCTCGGCGGTGACCGCATCGGTCTCGAGCACCTCGCCCCGGCAGAAGGTGCGGTAGATCTCGCAGGCCCGCGTGGTCGCCTCCGGCGTCAGGCCACCGACGATGCGGTCGTTCTCGACGAGCTCGATCATGATGCGCCCCGGCAGCACGCGCTCCGGGCAGTGGGCGAAGTGCACGACGGCCTTGCCGTCGGCGCCGTCGATGCTCAGCTCGGGGCGGCCGCTGAGGATCTCGTCGGCCATCAGCTGGGTGGCACCGGGCGGGGAGGTCGACTCCAGGATGACCAGCTCCCCGCCGCGCAGGTGGGGGGCGAGGGAGCGCGCCGCGCCGAGCACGTAGGACAGGTCCGGGCGGTTGTCGTTGGTGATGGGAGTCGGCACCGCGAGGATGTAGACGTCGGCCGCGGGCATCTGCGTCGTCGCCTTGAGCTTGCCCGACGACACCGCGGACTCGAGCGCCCCGGCCAGGTCCGGCTCGACGAACGGCAGCTCGCCACGGTTGACCGCGTCGACCTTGCGGGTGTCCAGGTCGACCCCGACCACGTCGAACCCACCGGCTGCCAGAACCACTGCGGTCGGCAGCCCGATGTAGCCCAGTCCGACGACTGCGATCGAGCGGTCGGCACCCATGTGTTCTCCCTTGGATTGGCGTCGTGAACCGCGGTCTGACAATGCCCGGCGGCCCCAGTAGTGTAGGGCCAATGCCCGTGGAACCCGCTTCGGCCCCGCACCAGGAGGCCACCCTCGTGCCCGGTCCGGAACGTCGGAGGACGGGAGGGTCGGCGCGGATCAAGCAGGCGCGCAGGACCGTCCGCCGCACCGGTCGCAGCAGCGTCAAGCTGGTGCGCACCTCCGCGAAGACGGTGCTGCGCCCCGCCAGCACCCCCCTCAAGCGCGTCCGTCGCCGGCTCCCGGCGGGCGTCGACCGCGCCCTCTCCAGGGCCATGGGCATCCCCCCGCAGCGCACCAGCCGCAAGGCGGCCGCGCCCCTCCCGCCGCGCGAGGAGTGGCCGCCCCACCCGCCCGTCCCCCAGACGCCCTCCCGCTTGTATGTCGGGCCGGCGAACTTCGCGGGGCAGGGTCACCAGTGGGCCAAGGCCGTGGAGCGCCACGTCCCGGGAGTCGGCGCCGTCAGCATGGCCTACGTGACCGACAGCGGTTTCGGCTACCCGGTCGACCAGGCCGTGCCCCAGGACCTCTACCTGCGGTCGTGGGACTGGCAGCAGGAGCAGCACAGCTACGTGCGGGAGAACTTCACCCACGTCCTCATCGAGGCCCACCGGCCGCTGTTCGGGTCGCTCTTCGCCAGCAGCGCCTTCGTCGAGGCCAGGGTGCTCACCGGTCACGGGCTGCGGGTGGCGACCATCGCCCACGGTCGAGACGTCCGGCTCCCGAGCCGCCACCGCGAGAACTACGCGTGGTCGCCCTACGACGAGGACGAGTGGTCGGCGGTGCCGGTGCTGGAGAACCAGGTCAACCGCAACTTCGCGGGCCTGGCGACCATCGCCGACCTCGACATCCCGACGTTCGTCTCGACACCCGACCTCCTCGACGACCTGCCCACGGCCACCTGGTGCCCGGTGGTCGTCGACGCGGCCTCGTGGGCCACCGACACGACGCCGCTGCAGCGTGAGCGGCCGGTCGTCGTGCACGCGCCCACCAGCTCGAACTTCAAGGGCTCGGCCCACCTCGACCCCCTGATGAAGGCCATGGACGAGGAGGGACTGATCGAGTACCGCCGGATCGAGGGCGTACCCGCCGCCGAGATGCGCGCCATCATCCAGTCAGCCGACATCCTGCTCGAGCAGTTCCGCCTCGGCTCCTACGGCGTCACCGCCTGCGAGGGCATGGCTGCCGGCCGCGTGGTCGTCAGCCACGTGGCCGAGCGCAACCGCGAACGGGTCAGGGCCGCCCACGGTGAGGACGTGCCGATCATCGAGGCGACCCTCGACGACGTCGAGGACGTCGTGCGGCGCATCCTCGCCGACCGCGAAGCCGCGCTGGCGACGGCAGCCCAGGGCCCGGCATACGTGCGGTCCATGCACGACGGCACGTACTCGGCGCGCGTCCTCGGGGAGTGGCTCGAGGCCTGAGTCCCGGGGCGCAGCGCCAGCCCGGAGAAGCAGCTGCGCGGTCGGTCCGAGCGCGTCAGACGCCGTCGGACTCGCTGAGGAACAGCGCGAAGATGGCCGGCTGGGCCTGGATCAGCTCGAGCCGCCCACCGTTGGACTCGGCGAGGTCGCGCGCCAGGGCCAGCCCGAGCCCGGTGCCGGTCGTGGTCACCGACCGCTCGAAGATGTGGGGGGCGATGGTGGCGGGCACCCCCTCACCCTGGTCGCTGACCTCCACCACGACGGACGGACCGCTGCGACGCGCGTGGACGTCGACGGTGCCCCGGCCGTGGGCGAGGGCGTTCTCGAGCAGCGTCGAGAGCACCTGCGACAGGTCGACCGGCTTGGCCTGGACCACGAGGCCCCGCTCGCCGTGGACCCGAACGCTGCGCCGGGCCTGCTCGAAGGCGGGCTGCCACTCGCGTTGGAGGGCGGCGATGACCGAGTCGAGCGAAACCGTTGCCTTCGACTCGTCGCCGCCGCGGCGGGTGCGCGACATCAGGTCGTCGACGACCTTGGTCAGCCGCTCGACCTGGTCCATCGCGATGCTGGCTTCCTCCTGGGCGACCTCGAGGTCGTCGGTGGCGGCGATCTCCTCGAGCCGCATGAGCAGGGCCGTCAGCGGGGTGCGCAGCTGGTGGGAGGCGTCGGCGGCGAAGTCGCGTTCGGAGGCGAGCGACTTCGTCAGCCGCTGGGCGCTGCGGGACAGCACCTCGGACACCTGGTCGAGCTCGGCGATGCCGGAGTGCAGCGGCTGGATCCGCGACTCACCCGCGCCCAGGCGCTCGGCCCGGTCGGCGAGCAGGGTCATGGGGAGCGCCAGCCGTCGCGCCTGCTGGGTCGCCACGAAGACCCCCGCGGCGAGCGCCAGCACGGCCAGCCCGACGACGATGAGGACCAACCGGAGCGAGGTGGAGGTCGGCGTGCCCGCGTCGAGCCACCGGGCCACGATCCCCCGGCCGTTGACGCTCGAGTTCCAGATGGCGATGACCACCGGGGCCATGGTGATCAGGATGGCCAGACCCACCGCGAGCACGGTGGAACGAATCAGCTGCTGCCGCATGGTCAGCGGTCAGATCTCGTCGCCGCGCTCGAACCGGAACCCGACCCCACGGACGGTGGCGATGTAGCGCGGCTGCGCGGCGTCGTCGCCGAGCTTCCGGCGCAGCACGGAGATGTGCATGTCGAGGGTCTTGGTGGACCCGAACCACGCGGTCTCCCAGATCTCGCGCATCAGCTGCTCGCGCGAGACGACCTTCCCCTGCTCGCGCACCAGCACGCGCAGGAGGTCGAACTCCTTGGCGGTGAGCTGGAGCTCCTCCTCCTTGAACCACGCACGACGGCCCTCGGGGTCGATGCGCACGAGCTCGTGGGCGGAGGGGGCGTCGGTGGGGTTGCGCCGCAGCAGGGCGCGCACGCGAGCCAGCAGCTCGGCCAACCGGAACGGCTTGGTGACGTAGTCGTCGGCCCCCGCGTCGAGGCCCACCACGGTGTCCACCTCGTCGGCGCGAGCGGTGAGGATCAGCACGGGCACGGTGCGCCCTTCGGCACGGATCCGACGACACACCTCGAGCCCGTCGACGTAGGGCAGACCGAGGTCGAGGACGACCAGGTCGGGGTTCTCCGCGGACGCCTCGAGGGCGGCCCGCCCGTCGGCGCGGACGTCGACGTCATACCCCTCACGCCGCAGTGCGCGGGCAAGCGGCTCGGAGATGGCAGGGTCGTCCTCAGCGAGGAGCACACGGGTCATGGGCCTGATCGTATGTAAAACGGACCCCCGCTAGCGACCGGGCCACGCAGGACGCCGCTTTTCGTTGAACGCGGCGACCCCCTCGGCGCGGTCGGCGGAGAAGGCGGTGGCGGCCCAGCGTTCGTCCTCGATACGCAGTCCGGAGGCCAGGTCGGTGTCGAAACCCTGCCGCATCGCGGCCTTCGCGTTGCGCATCCCGACCGGGGAGTGGCTGGCGATCGTGGTCGCGATCTCGAGTGCCCGGTCGCGCGCCGACCCCGCCGGCACCACCTCGTCGACCGCACCCAGCCGGCAGGCCGCCTCCGCGGGGTAGCGCTGGGCGGTGAAGATCATCTGCGCCGCGCGCGACCAGCCCACACGGCGGGTCAGCAGCTGGGTGCCGCCGCCACCGGGGATGACGCCCACGCTCACCTCGGGGAGCCCGACCTGGGCGTCCTCGCCGCAGATGACGAGGTCGCACGACAGCGCGATCTCGAAGCCGCCTCCCAGCGCGAACCCGTCGACGGCGGCGATGGCGGGCACGGGCAGGTCCAGGACGCCGCGGTATGCCGCCCGGGCGACCGGCCGCTGGGCGCGCAGGTCGTCGTCGGTGAAGGAGTTGCGTTCCTTGAGGTCGGCCCCGACGCAGAACGCCTTCGGGTGGCTGGACGAGACGACCACGGCCCGCACGTCCGGGTCCTGCGCCAGCTCGGTGGTGGCCGCGGCGAGGGCCCGGGCCATCGCGGTGGACACGGCGTTCATCGCCTCGGGTCGGTCGAGCACCAGCTCGGCGACGTGTCCGCCCTCCCCGTGGCGTTCGATGCGGACGAGGTCAGGGGTCATGAGCGGACCTTTCGATCGACGGTCTTTGAGTGATCCGACGCACCAGGACCCGTCGGATCACTCAAAGACCCGGGGCCGGGTGCCTTGCGACCGCCGGCGGCGCGGCGCAGCTCGCTCGGGGTGACCTGGCCGATGCCACGCAGGGTGCGGCGCCGCAGGGCAGTCGTCTCGAACCCCGACAGCGCCGCCAGCGAGGTCGCGAGCGCGTCATCGACGAGCACCCCTCCCGCGGGGGCGACGCTGGTCAGCCGGGAGGCGCGGTTGACCGTCGTGCCGAAGACGTCACCCAGGCGCGAGAGCACCGGCCCGGCCGCCATCCCGACCCGCACGTCGGGGAGCAGGTCGTCCTCGGCCATCGTCTCCACGAGGTCGAGGGCCACGGCAGCCGCGGGCGCGGCGCCGATGGTGACGAAGAGGATCTCGTCGCCCACGGTCTTGATCACCCGGCCGCCGTGGGCCGTGACGATGTCGGTCGCGAGCGCCTCGAACCGCTGCACCATCACGGCGAGCTGTCGCTCGGTCATCCGGCGCACGAGGGACGTGAAGTTGACCAGGTCGGCGAACCCGACGACTCGCCGGACCCCCTGGTCGGACTGTTCGGGGTCGGCGTCGGCGAGCATGCGCGAGATCGCGGCGGTGAGGTGACGACGCCACGCGTAGATGAGCAGCGGCTCGAGCTCGTCGGCCATGTCGGTGAGCTTGCGCGCGGCAGCCTCCGCCGCGGCGAGGTCGGGCACGGCCCTCGCGTCCGCCTCGTCCAGCGCGGCCTCGAGGCCGGGTGCCGCCAGCGCCTCGGCCATCAGCTGGGTCTGCCAGACCGCCAACCGGTCGGTGGTGCGGGCGAACGCCCGGGTCATCGCCAGTGCCGTGGTCTCGTCGAGCTCCTGCTCACGCACCAGGCGGGCGACGGCCATCAGGGCCATCTGGTCGGCCTCGGTGAACATCGCGTCGTCGTCCTCGACGTTCGGGAAGCCCAGCGCGTGCCAGAACTTGCGGGCCGAGAGCAGCGAGACCTCGGCGCCCCGCGAGACGTCGCGCCGCGCCATCGTGGCCGGCTTGCCGAGCAGCCTCGCCTCGAGGTCGTCAGGGCGCAGCGCAGCGAAGTCCTCCGGGCGCACCACCCGGTGCCGGCCAACCTCGCTCACGCTGCAACCTTAGGGCGTGCCTGCCGGGCCCGAACGCACGTGGACCACGTCACCGGCTGCCACGGCATACTCCGTGCCGGCGCTGGTGACCACGAGCCGCCCCTCGTCGTCGACACCGACGGCGCGCACCCTGCGCACCTCCCCGCCGGCGACGTGCAGCTCGACCTCACGACCGATGGTGAGACAGGCCTTCCGGTATGCCGTGAACACGCCGATGCGGTCCTGCGCGCCGCCGCTCAGGGCACCGTGCCAGTGCGCGAGGTGGGTGAGGACCGCGACGACGAGGCGCTCGCGGCTGACGTCGGGGGCGCCGGCGAGGCGCAGCGACGTGGCCGTGTCGACCGGCAGCTCGGACCGCTCCTGGTCGACGTTGATGCCGAGCCCGACCACGATCCCGGCCGGCTGCAGCTCGCACAGGATGCCGCACACCTTCCGCTCCGCGTCGGCGGCCAGCAGCACGTCGTTGGGCCACTTGAGCCCGGCCTCGAGTCCCGCCACCTCGGCGAGGGCGTCGCGGACGGCGAGCCCCGTCGCCAGCGGCACCCATCCGCGGCCCTGGTCGGGTGCCGGCACCAGCACCGAGAGGGTCACGGACGTGCGGGCGGGCGTGTCCCAGGACCGACCGAGGCGGCCCCGTCCGGCGACCTGGTGATCCGTCACGACCACCCGCCACGGCTCGGCGAGGCGGGCGGCCTCGAGGTTGGTGGAGCCGAGCTCGGGGTGGACGTCGACTCCCGTCCACGGTTGACCCGGCGTGACCAACGCCTCGTGCAATGCCTCACGGTCGAGCGATTCGCGCATGCTGGCAAGGCTAGGCTCGCCGACATGGCGCAGACCACCGATTCCGTCGCTGATCCGCTCTCCGTGGGAGGCACCGACGTCCCCGACGCCCAGTCGGGCATCGACATCCACTCCACCGCGGGCAAGCTGGCCGACCTCAAGCGTCGGGTGGCCGAGGTCGCCCACGCCGGGTCAGAGCGCGCCGTGGAGAAGCAGCACGCCCGCGGGAAGAAGACCGCCCGCGAGCGGCTCGAGCTGCTGCTCGACGAGGGGTCGTTCGTCGAGATGGACAAGTACGCGCGCCACCGGTCGACCGCGTTCGGCCAGGAGCAGAACCGGCCCTACGGCGACGGCGTCGTCACCGGCTACGGCACGGTCGACGGTCGCACGGTGGCGGTGTTCGCGCAGGACTTCACCGTGTTCGGTGGGTCGCTGGGCGAGGTCTTCGGCGAGAAGATCTGCAAGGTCATGGACTTCGCGATGAAGGTCGGCTGCCCGGTCGTTGGGCTCAACGACTCGGGTGGCGCGCGGATCCAGGAGGGCGTGGTCTCCCTCGGGCTCTACGGCGAGATCTTCCGGCGCAACGTGCACGCCTCGGGGGTGATCCCGCAGATCTCGCTGATCATGGGGCCGTGCGCCGGCGGGGCGGTCTACTCCCCCGCGGTCACCGACTTCACGGTGATGGTCGACCAGACCTCCCACATGTTCATCACCGGACCCGAGGTGATCAAGACCGTGACCGGCGAGGACGTGTCGTTCGAGGACCTCGGCGGTGCCCGCGCCCACAACACCAAGTCCGGTGTCGCGCACTACATGGGCTCCGACGAGGAAGACGCGATCGAGTACGTCAAGGAGCTGCTGTCCTTCCTGCCGTCCAACAACCTCGAGGAGCCACCGAGCTTCGCCGACGACGGCGAGCTGCCTGCGCTCGAGGTCACCGACGAGGACCGCGAGCTCGACACGCTCATCCCCGACAGCGCCAACCAGCCGTACGACATGCACACGGTGATCAGGGCCGTCGTCGACGACGGGGAGTTCCTCGAGGTGCAGCCGCTGTTCGCCCCGAACATCCTCGTCGGCTACGGCCGCGTCGAGGGCCGCTCGGTCGGCATCGTGGCCAACCAGCCGATGCAGTTCGCCGGCACCTTGGACATCGACGCCTCGGAGAAGGCCGCGCGGTTCGTGCGCACCTGCGACGCGTTCAACATCCCGGTGCTCACCTTCGTCGACGTGCCCGGCTTCCTGCCCGGCACCGACCAGGAGTGGGACGGCATCATCCGCCGCGGTGCCAAGCTCATCTACGCGTATGCCGAGGCAACCGTGCCGCTCGTCACCGTCATCACCCGCAAGGCGTACGGCGGCGCGTACGACGTGATGGGGTCCAAGCACCTCGGGGCCGACATCAACCTCGCCTGGCCGACCGCGCAGATCGCCGTGATGGGCGCGCAGGGTGCGGTCAACATCCTCTACCGCAAGCAGCTCGCCGCGGCCGCCGAGGCCGGGGAGAACGTCGACGAGGCGCGCGCCCGGTTCATCGCCGAGTACGAGGACACCCTCGCCAACCCCTACATCGCGGCCGAGCGCGGCTACATCGACACCGTCATCACGCCCTCCAACACGCGGATGAACGTCACCAAGGCCCTGCGGGCACTGCGCACCAAGCGCGAGAGCCTGCCCCCCAAGAAGCACGGGAACATCCCCCTGTGACCACCCCACAGAACGGCTCGAGGCAGCCTGCGAGCTCGGGGGGACCCAGCCCTGTGACGGCAGCCCAGCAGACCGACACCGGACCCCCCGCGGAGCCACCTCATGCAAAAGGCGAGTTAGCGGCGCCCTCCGCGGAGCCACCTCATGCAAAAGGCGAGTTAGCGCCGCTTGCCGGGCGAACGCTCCAGCTCCTCCGGGGCGACGCCACCCCGGAGGAGGTTGCCGCCCTGCTCGCGGTGCTCTCCGCCGCGACGAGCGGCGCGGGCCTGCCAGCCCCGCGGCATACCTCGCAGTGGGCCTCGCGGGAGCGGGCCGTGCGCCGGCCACTGCACCCAGGCCACGGCGCCTGGCGCGCCTCCGCCTGGCGCTAGCCCATGCAGAAGGCGAGTTAGCGCCATACCCGACTCAGGCGACGAGGCCGCGCTGGGGAAAGTGCCGGCGCCACGTGTCGTCGGGGGCAGCAGGGGCTGGTATGCCGTGTGCCAGCAGGACCCCGTGGATCGTTGCCAGCGTTCGCTCGGGCGTCTCGAAGAGGTCGCCGGCACGGATGACCAGGACGGTCCAGCCTCGACGGATCAGGTCTGCCCGTCGCGCCTCGTCGAGGATCTGCTGTTCCGGGTCGTCATGCCACCGCCCGTCGTACTCGATGGCCAGCTGGTGATCGGGAAAGGAGAGGTCGAGCCGGTACTCCACCGTGCCATCCGGTCGGAGCACGGCGTGGTTGACGACCGGCTCGGGCATACCCGCGAGGACGAGGAGCAACCGCAGGCGGGTCTCCGGGCTCGAGTCGACTCGGTCGCGGCACAGCAGTCCCGCCTGGCGGGCGAGGTCGCGACCTTGGCCGGGGTACCGACTGGCGGCCGCCACCAGGTCCGGTGGTGTCGTCACCTTCCGCCGCACCATCTGGTCTGCGCACGCTGTGAGCTCCACGAGATCGAGCGGTCGCGCCAGGTGGATCACGGTCTGCTCGGGCGTCGTCACGGGGAGACCGTGTCGGCGCGCGTCCCTGACGAACTCGTGGATGAATCGATGCACCTTGATGCCCGCCAGCGCACACGAGACCGGACGGGTGAACGCGACGTGCAGGTTGGGGTCATCGGGCACCACACCACCCCACAGCCGTGCGGCCGTCTGGTGGCTGAACACCGCATCCGACGGCAGGATCCGCAGCGCCGCGCGGCACCTGACCACGAGCGTGTCCGGGATCGCCGAGGCCAGGTACACGTTCGGAAATAGCCGCCGGTAGGCCGGTCCTCGGAGGGCTCGGTCGGTTATGCCGGCAGCGCGCGCTTCGGCATGGGTGAACGGCTGCGTGGTGTCGAGGGACCTGTGCATTCTCGCCACTGTGCCCCTGGCCCGAGGGCTGTCGGCCCCCTTGTCCACAGGATTCTGGGACGTGCGGCGCTAACTCGCCTTTTGCATGAGATAGCTGCCGGACGTGCGGCGCTAACTCGCCTTTTGCGTGAGATAGCTGCCGGGGTCAGGCGTCGAACTCGGCACCCACTCCTCGTCGCCGGGCGACCGTCGCGCGCAGCTCGGCCTCCTCGACCTCGACCAGGCAGCCGGAGGCCAGCACCCGCTCGGCGGCGTCGAGGTCACCCATGAACGCGCGGAACGTCTCGGGCACGGTGATGTCGTGCTCGGGTTGGTCGACCACCTCGATGGCATCACCCCGCCGCACGGTGCCCCCGGTCACGACGCAGAGGTAGGCACCCGTGCGCCCGACATCACTGAACCGCTTGACCCAGGCCCGCTCCCCCATCCTCGCCGCGAACGTGGCGCAGGGGATGCGTGGGCCGCAGACCTCGAGGACCACCTCGTCGCCGACCGCCCAGCGCTCACCCACGAGGGCGCCGTCGACGTCGAGCCCGCTCGTCGTGAGGTTCTCGCCGAACATGCCGTCGGGCAGCTCGCGGCCGAGCTGGTCGGACCACCAGTCGAGCTCCTCGCGCGAGAACGCGTAGACCGCCTGGTAGTCGCCACCGTGGTGCCGGGTGTCGCCGAGGAAGTCACCCTCGACGCCGCTGCCGAGGCCGCCGTGCTTGGGTCCCGGCGCGCGGAGCACGGCCGAGTCCACGGGACGCTTGGCGATGCCGGTGACGCCGACGTTCTTCGCGGTGCTCGGCTCGGCGTGGCCGATGTTGAGGGACAGCAGGTGGGCAGCCATGGGTCCAGCGTAGGGACGACGGCAATGGGTTCGTCCCGCGTGCAGCGCTAGTGGGCGTCGAACGGGCCAACTGCGGTGCTGCGGTCAGGGCGCTGGGGTACGTTCCCTCGGGTGAGCACAGAGACCTCCGGGGCGCGCCCCGCCACCGACATCGACCGCATCGCCGACGACTACCTCGCCCAGTACGTGGCCCTCAGCCCCATCACGGCCACCTACCTCGGCGTCGCCGGTCACGACGAGTTGCTCGACGACTTCTCGCCGGCGGGCCACGAGGCGCACGCGGCGCTGCGGGCCGAGATCCTCGCGCGGCTCGACCGGTCCACCCCCGTCGACGACGTCGACCGCGTCACCCTCGCCGCCCTGCGCGAGCGCCTCGAGCTGGCCGAGGAGACGCACCGGGCGGGCCTCGACGAGATGGCCCTCAACGTGCTCGCCTCACCGTTGCAGTCGATCCGCGGCTGCTTCGACTTGATGCCCACGGCCACCGACGAGGACTGGGGGGTCATCAGCCGACGTCTCGAGGCCGTGCCCGAGGCCCTCTCCGGGTGGAAGGTGAGCCTGCTCAGCGCCTCGGCGAAAGGCAACATCTCCCCCCACCGCCAGGTCGACGCGTGCATCCAGCAGTGTGCCGACCTGGTGGCCGACGACGGCTACTTCGCGACGTTGGTCGCCGACGCCCGGCTCAGCGAGGGATCCGGCCCCGGCGAGCTGGCCGACTCCGCCCGGGAGAGGCTCCGTACCGCCGCCGAGGGCGCCGCCGCGGCCTACGCCGAGCTGGGCACCTGGCTCAAGGACCACCTCCTCGACGACGCGCCCCTCGAGGACGCCTGCGGCGAGGAGCGCTACGCCCTCCTGTCCCGCTACTTCCTCGGCGCGACGGTCGACCTCGCCGAGACCTACGCCTGGGGTCAGCAGGAGGTCGCGCGGATCACCGCCGAGATGGAGCAGGTCGCCGAGCAGGTCAAGCCCGGCAGCACCGTCAAGGAGGCCATCGACGCCCTCGACAACGACCCGGCATACCAGCTGCACGGCACCGACGCGCTCAAGGCCTGGATGCAGGAGCGCGCCGACGAGGCCATCACCGCGCTGGCCGGCACGCACTTCGACATCCCCGACCCGGTACGCACCATCGAGTGCCTCATCGCGCCGACCCAGACCGGTGGCATCTACTACACCGGCCCGTCGGAGGACTTCTCCCGCCCGGGTCGGATGTGGTGGTCGGTGCCCAAGGGCGTGACCGAGTTCGGCACCTGGAAGGAGCTGACCACCGTCTACCACGAGGGGGTGCCCGGCCATCACCTCCAGGTGGCCCAGACCGTCTTCCGGTCCGAACGGCTCAACAAGTGGCGGCGCATGTTCGCCTGGACGTCCGGTCACGGTGAGGGCTGGGCCCTGTATGCCGAGCGGCTCATGGACGAGCTCGGGTTCATGGACGACCCCGGCACCAAGATGGGCCTGCTCGACAGCCAGTCGCTGCGCGCCGCCCGGGTCGTCATCGACATCGGCGTGCACTGCGGCTTCGAGGCGCCGGAGGAGGTCGGGGGCGGCGACTGGACCTACGACAAGGCCTGGAAGTACCTCACCGACCACGCCAACCAGGGCGAGGCGTGGCTGCGGTTCGAGCTCGACCGCTACCTCGGCTGGCCGGGGCAGGCGCCGTCCTACAAGATCGGTGAGCGGCTCTGGATGCAGCTCCGCGACCAGGTCGCCGAGCGCGAGGGCGACTCCTTCTCGCTCAAGGACTTCCACCGTCGCGCCCTCGACCTCGGTGGCGTCGGCCTCGACACCCTGCGTGAGGCGGTGCTGGGCGAGCTGACCTGACCTCGCCCGGGCACGCCTGACCGACCTGACCTGGGCGAGCACCTGCCTGCAAGGATGGGCGCGTGGGAACAGCCGGCGCGATCGTCGCCATCATCGCCACCGTCATCATCGTCGCGGGTTTCGCCCAGCGGTTGCGCGTGGCCGCACCGTTGGTGCTGCTCGTCGTGGGGGTGGCGGTCAGCTACGTACCGTTCATCCCCGAGCCGGAGCTGAGCTCGGAGGTCGTGCTCGTCGGCCTCCTGCCACCCCTGTTGTATGCCGCGGCCATCCGCACGTCGCTCGTGGACTTCCGGGCGAACTGGGCACCGATCCTCGGCCTGTCGGTCGGGCTGGTGCTCTTCACGGCCGCGGGAGTCGGGCTGGTCACCTACTGGCTGCTGGGGGTGCCGTTCGCCGTGGCGTTCGCGCTGGGGGCGATCGTCGCGCCACCGGACGCCGTGGCGGCCACCGCGGTCGCCAGGCGGATCGGCCTGCCGCGGCGGATCGTCACGATCCTCGAGGGTGAGTCGCTGGTGAACGACGCCACGGCGCTGGTGTCGCTGCGCACCGCCATCGCCGCGTTCCCCCTGGCCGCCGCCGCCGCAGGTCACCGCGCCTCGGAGGTCACGATGGGGTCGGTGGCGTTCGACTTCACCCGCGCCGTCGTGCTCGGCGTGGGCTTCGGGGTGCTGGTCGGCGTCGGGATCGCGTACGTGCGACGCAAGGTCACCGAGTCGGCCATCGACACCTCGATCTCGTTCATCGTCCCCTACCTGGCCTACCTGCCGGCCGAGCGGCTGCACGGGTCAGGGGTGCTCGCCGTCGTCGTGGCGGGACTCATCCTCGGACACAAGTCGCCCATCGTGCAGAACGCGTCGTCGCGGGTCAGCGAACGGATCAACTGGTCGACGATCCAGTTCATCCTCGAGAACGTCGTCTTCCTCATGCTGGGCCTGCAGATGCGCCGCCTGGTCTCCGACGCGAACGACACCGGCCCGGGCTGGGGCACCATCGTCTGGACCTGTCTGGCCGTGCTGGCGACCGTCATCGTGCTGCGACCGGTCTGGGTGTTCCCGTTCAAGTGGTTGCAGGCCAAGTTCGCCCGGGGGGAAGGCAAGTTCCACCCGACTGCTGCCGCCGTGATCTCCTGGGCCGGCATGCGTGGCGTGGTGACGCTGGCCGCTGCCTTCGCCCTGCCGCCCAAGACCCCCGAGCGCTCGACCCTGGTGCTGGCCGCGATGGGCGTCACCGTCGCGACCCTGCTCCTGCAGGGGTTGTCGCTCCCGTGGCTGGCCAAGACCCTCGGCGTGCGTGGCCCCGACCCCCGCGAGGACGCCCTCCAGGAGGCGACCATCCTGCAGTCGTCGGTCGCCGCCGGCCTCAAGGCGCTCGAGGAGCACGACGACGTCGAGGACGACGTCATCGAGACCCTGCGCCGGCGCGCCGAGAACCGCACCAACATCGTCTGGGAGCGGCTCGGCCAGGGCCGGGCCGATGCCGTCGAGACGCCGAGCGAGACCTACCGCAGGGTCCGCATGATCATGCTCGACGCCGAGCGCGCGGAGCTCCTGCGGATCCGTGACGCCGGCACCGTCGACCAGGAGGTGCTGGGCCACGTGTTCGCCCAGCTCGACATCGAGGAGTCGATGCTCGACCGGATCGAGCAACGCACGGACGAGCTGCGGGAGGAGCCACTGCTGCCGCCGGAACGCGCCGAGGACGAGTGTGAGCACCTCGCCGCCCACCACGACCGCTTCGTGGCGCCCACCAGCCCGCACGGGTGCGAGGAGTGCCTGCGCGACGGCACGAGCTGGGTGCACCTGCGGCTCTGCCTCGACTGCGGACACGTGGGGTGCTGCGACTCCTCACCGCAGAAGCACGCCTCCGCCCACTTCCGCGAGACCGAGCACCCGGTCATGCGCAGCTTCGAGCCCGGGGAGTCCTGGCGCTGGTGCTTCGTCGACGAACAGCTCGGCTGACGAACAGCTCGGCTGACGAACAGCTCGGCTGACGAACAGCTCGGCTGACGGGGACGCGGCTGACGGGGACGCGGCTGACGGGGACGCGGCTGACGGGGCCGCGGATGGCTCCGCTGGCGCGTTGCTGAGCCGACGCCCGCAGGTGGGTAGCCTCGCCTCGTGACCTCCCTCGTCCTCGCCTCCGCCTCCCCCGCCCGTCGCAGACTGCTCGCCAACGCGGGCCTGGAGCCCAGCATCGTCGTGAGCTCGGTCGACGAGGACGCTGTGACCGCGGCGGCCCGGGAGACCTACGGCGAGCTGGTCGCCGAGGACGTCGCCCTCGTGCTCGCCCGCGCCAAGGCGGAGGACGTCGCCGACCAGATCGGCGACGCGGTCGTGATCGGGTGCGACTCGGTGCTCGACCTCGACGGCGAGATCCACGGCAAGCCCTCGTCGGCGGCGGAGGCGACGGCCCGCTGGCGGCAGATGCGTGGCCGCTCCGGTGTCCTGCACACCGGCCACTGGGTCGTCGACACCCGGACCGAGGCCGACGGCGGCACCGGGGCCACCCTGGGCGCGACGGCCTCGACGACCGTGCACTTCGCCCAGCTGACCGACGACGAGATCGAGGCGTACGTCGCCACCGGTGAGCCGCTCCGGGTCGCGGGGGCGTTCACCCTCGACGGGCTCGGCGGCCCGTTCGTCACCGGGATCGAGGGCGACCCCAGCAACGTCGTGGGGCTGTCGCTGCCGTTGCTGCGTGAGCTCCTGCTCGAGCTCGGGCTGGCCTGGCAGGACCTGCTCTCGTCCGCGCACCACGACGTGCAGGGACGCCGGGGCTGAGCCCGCCGCCGAGATCCCAGCTCTCGGCGTTCCGCGGGGTCCGCAGGCCCGAGAGCTGGCATCTCGGCGGGTCGGTTCGCGCCCAGCCGGTCAGACCGGCGGGATGTCGCGCCGCTTGGTCGCGAAGTGCCGCTCGCGGTTCCTGGCGTAACGCAGCCGGAGCAGGAGCTCGGCCCGCAGCGCGTCGGCCTCGATGATCTGGTCGAGCACCAGGTCGGCGGCCAGCCGCTCGAGGTCGACGTCCTCCTCGTACTCGCGCCGCATGTCCTGCACGAACTGCTCGCGCTCGGCAGGGTCCTCGATCGCGGCGATCTTGTTGGCGTAGACCGCGTTCACCGCGGCTTCCGGACCCATCACGGCGATCCGCGCGGTCGGCAGCGCGATGGTCGCGTCGGGGCCGAACCCCGGCCCACCCATCGCGTAGAGCCCGGCGCCATAGGCCTTGCGCACGATCACGCAGAACTGCGGCACCGTGGCCGAGGAGACCGCCGAGACCATCTTCGCGCCGTGGCGGATGATGCCTCCGCGCTCCACCTCGGAGCCGATCATGAAGCCGGGCACGTCGGCGAGGTAGATCAGTGGGATCGAGTAGGCGTCACACAGCCAGATGAAGCGGGCCGCCTTGTCGGCGCTGTCGGTGAACAGGACGCCACCCTTGACCATCGAGTTGTTCGCCACGATGCCGACGGTCTCGCCCGACATCCGGCCGAACCCGATGACCAGCTCGGGGGCAAAGAGCGGCTTGATCTCGAAGAACGACTCGTCGTCGACGAGCCCGTCGATGACCTCGTGGATGTCGAACGGCTGGCTCTCGCGCTCGGGCACGGTGTGGCGGGTGAGCGGGGTCGACGGCTCCTCCGGCGCATAGCTCGGCAGGTCGGTGCGCCAGCTCGACGGCAGGTAGGAGAAGTACAGCCGCGCCATCTCGATGGCCTCGGTGTCGTCGGCGACGAGCAGGTCACCCACCCCCGACACGGTGCAGTGCATGCGTGCCCCGCCCATGTCCTCGAGCGAGACCTTCTCCCCCACCACCATCTCCGCCATCCGCGGGCTGCCGAGGTACATCGAGGCGTTGCCCTCGACCATGATGATCAGGTCGGTGAACGACGGGATGTAGGCGCCGCCCGCCGCGCTCGGCCCGAACAGGCAGCAGATCTGCGGCACCTTGCCGGACAGCGCGACCTGGTTGTGGAAGATCCGCCCCGCGCCGCGTCGACCCGGGAACATCTCCACCTGGTCGGTGATGCGCGCCCCCGCGGAGTCGACGAACCAGAAGACCGGCAGCTCCTCGCGCAGCGCCATCTCGGTGGCCCGGACGATCTTCTCGACGGTGCGTGCGCCCCACGACCCCGCCTTGACGGTCGGGTCGTTCGCGATGACGATGGCCGGCCGGCCGTCGACGGTGCCCCGCCCGGTGACGACACCGTCGGCCGGCAGACCGGTCGCGGTCGCGTTGGCGTAGCGCGCGTCCTCGACGAGGCTCCCCTCGTCGAAGAGCAGCGCGATCCGCTCGCGCACGTAGAGCTTGCCCTGGTCGTCGAGCTTGGCCTGCGCCTTCCCCGGTGCGGTCGCCGAGGCCTGGTATGCCGCGGCGAGCCGCTCGCGGACGTCGGTCACCTTGGGGTCGGAGCCGCTGTCACCGCCGACGGCGAACGGCGGCTCGACCGAGGGGGTGGACGGGACGGACGACGAGGTGGAGGTCACCGGCATACCCTCTCGCACTCCTGCGCTCACGCGGTCGGGAGACCGAGGTGACGGGCGATGACCATGCGCTGCACCTCGGAGGTGCCCTCGCCGATCTCGAGGATCTTGGCGTCGCGGTAGAAGCGGGCCACGGGGTACTCCTCCATGAAGCCGTTGCCGCCGAAGACCTGGGTGGCGATACGGGTCGCGGTGACGGCGGCCTCGGTGGAGTAGAGCTTGCAGATCGCGGCGGCCTGCTTGACCTCCTTGACCGAGCGACGGCCGTGTTCCAGCTCGTCCTTGAGCCACGCGGCCTTGTAGGTCAGCTGACGTGAGGCCTCGACCATCACGGCGAGGTCGGCGATCTGGAACGAGACGCCCTGGTTGACGCCGATGGGCTTGCCGAACGCCTTGCGGGTCTTGGCGTACTCGGTGGCCTCCTCGAGCATCCGCTGGCTCATGCCTACGGCGAGCGCCGAGATCGCGATGCGCCCGTCATCGAGGGTCTTGAGGAACTGCTTGAAGCCCTCGCCCTCGTTGCCGAGGAGGTTCGCGGCCGGGACGCGGCAGTTCTCGAAGGTCAGGCCGTGCGTGTCGGAGGCGTGCCAACCGAGCTTGTCGTAGGCCGGCTCGACGGTGAATCCCGGTGTGCCGGAAGGGATCATGATCGCGCTGAGCTGCGCGGAGCCGTCGTCGTTCGTGCCGGTGCGGGCCGTGACGGTGACCACGGAGGTGATGTCGGTGCCGGAGTTGGTGATGAACGCCTTGGAGCCGTTGACGACCCACTCGTCGCCGTCGCGGACCGCCTTGGTGCGGGTGGCCCCGGCGTCGGAGCCCGCGTCGGGCTCGGTCAGGCCGAAGCCGGCGAGCGCGCGACCAGCCACGAGGTCGGGCAGGAAGCGCTCCTTCTGCTCCTGCGAGCCGTAGGTGAGGATCGGGTTGATGCCCAGACCCACCCCGGCCGACAGCGTGATGCCGATGGACTGGTCGACGCGCCCCAGCTCCTCGATGGCGACACACAGCGAGGTGAAGTCGCCGTCGTCGCCCATCCCGCCGAACTCCTCGGGGACGACGAGGCCGAACAGCCCCAGGTCGCCCATCTTGGGGACGAGGTCGCTCGGAAAGTGGTGGTCCTTGTCCCACTTGGCGATGTGCGGCTCGACCTCGGCCTCCGCGAACTCCCGGACGACCTTGCGGAAGTCCTCGTGCTCCTTGCTCAGCTCGAACATCGTCTCTCCTTCGTGGTGCGTGCGGGGGCGGACCTGATCGAGGCCCTGCCCCTGGCCACGCGGCATACCTGGGTGTCGGCGGTTGCTTGACGTTGACGTAAACGTAAAGCAATACTCACGGGTATGCCAGCCCCCGCCTCCACCGAGCTCGACCAGGTGGTCGACCAGACGGTCGACCAGGCCGCCGACCAGGCCGCCGACCAGGCGGTCGACCCGACGTGGACGATCCGGGAGATCGCGGACGAGTTCGCGGTGACCCACCGCACGGTGCGGCACTACGAGGAGCTCGGACTGATCACCCCGGAGCGGCGCGGCACCACCCGCGTCTACCACCGGCGCGACCGCACCCGCCTGGCCCTGATCCTGCGGGGCAAGCGCCTCGGCTTCCCGCTCGAGGAGATCCGCACGATCATCGACCTCTACGACCGGCCGCGGGGCAAGGCGAGCCAGCTGGAGTACGTGCTGGGGCAGATCGACGAACGGCGCACCGACCTCGAGCAGCGTCGACGCGACCTCGAGGACGCACTGACCGAGCTCGCCGAGTTCGAGCGCCGCTGCCGGTCCGACCTGCGCAACCTCGCCTGACGCGAGCGCCGGCAGCTCCCCCGGAGGGTCAGCGCAGGAGGAGCTTCGCGAGCACGCGGTGCCACCACGCCTCGACCGCGTCGGGCCCCCAGCCGCGCTCACGGACGGCGATGTCGTAGGCCTCGAGCGAGACCACCATCGCGTACGTGTCGAGCGCCGACTGGACGTCCACCCCCTTGACCCAGGACGTCGCCGGCCACGACTCGAAGAGCCGGCGACGCTGGGTCTCGCCACGCCCGCGCCCCTCCTCGTAGGCGGCCGCGAGCTCGGGCTCCTGGCGACGGGCCTCCGCGAGGACCCGAAGCACGTCGCCGCCGTGCTCGAACAGGCGTCGGTCGAAGGCCACGAAGGCGCGCAGCTGCGCGGAGGGGTCGCCGACGAGCGAGGTCAGCTCGGCGATCACGCGACCGACGTCGGCGCTCTCCTCGGCAGCGTCGATGAGGGACGCCGCGAGCCCGGCCTTGCTGCCGTAGACGTGGTAGACGGTGGCCTCCGAGACGCCCGCGCCGGCGGCCACGGACCGCACGCTGGTGCCCGACCACCCCTTGTCGAGGAACCGCTCCCGGGCAGACCGGGCGATGAGAAGGCGGGTGCGCTCCGCCTGCTGCTCGCGCAGCTCGGAACGGTAGGTCCGGGACGTCGTCACGCCCACCACTGTACAGGTTGGCTGAGCGGGTCTATATTCACTGAGCAATGCTTGAATGAATAGGCAGACACTCAATGAAAGGACGGTCGTCATGACCACCACCACCACTCCCAGCACCGCCGCCACCCCCAGCGCCGCCGCAGCTCCCAGCACCGGCGCCGACCACGTCGCCGCACCGGTGCTGCGCCGCCTCGAGGACGCCTGGAACGCCGCCGACGGCACCGCCTTCGGCGCGGTCTACCGGCCCGACGCCTCGTTCGTCACGGTCCAGGGCCAGCACGCCCAGAGCGCCGAGGCGATCGGGGCCGGGCACGCGGGGATCTTCGCCACGATCTATGCCGGCAGCGTCAACGCGATGCAGCTCGTCTCCGCCCGCGAGCTCGCCGACGGCGTGGTGCTCGCGGTCTCGCGCAACACGCTGCGGGTCCCGTCCGGGCCGCTCGCCGGCACCCACCAGGCGATGTCCACCAGCGTCCTGGTCCGCGACCACGACGGCACCTGGAGCGTCGCGGCCACCCACAACACCCTGATCCGGCGCTGACATGCCGACCGCGACCCCCACTGCCGAGCCGCGCACCATTGCCCCGGCCGGCCCCACGCCGCGCCGCACACCGAGCCCCACACCGAGCCGCACACCGAGCCCCACACCGAGCCCCACGCCGCGCCGCGCGACCCGGATGGCAGCCGCCCTGCTCGCCGCGGCGGGCCTGGCGCTCGGCGCGGGCGGCAACCTGCACCCGCACGGTCACGGCGCGACCGTGGACGACTACCTCGCGTCGATGCTGGGCTCGCCGACGTGGCCGATCGCCCACGTCCTGCTCCTCGGCGGCACCCTGCTCGCCGCAGCGGCGTTCACGGCCCTCGCCCGGTCGGCGACCGCTCGCCGCGTCAGGGCCTGGGCCTGGGTGGCGGCGGTCGGCTGGGGCCTGGCCGGGCTCGAGGGCCTCCCCCACCTCCTCGCCGACCGCGACCTGGCGGGGCTCACCCACCACCACGAGACCCCGATGCTCGACCTGCACGCCATGCTCCAGGTCGGCGCCACTCCCCTGCTCGGCCTGACCGGTGCCGCGCTCGCCGTGGTGGTGGCCGGGGCGGTGCGCACGCGCTCGGCCCGGGTGCTCGCCGTGCCCGCCATCGTCGGGGGGATCGGGTATGCCGCCGCCGGCCCCCTGGTCAACCTCACCCAGGACGTCGCTGTCGCCCAGCTGTTCCCGCTGCAGGCGGGTCTGGCGCTCTGGCTCCTCGGGGCGGCAGTGCTCACGGCGCGCGGACGGCTGACCGCCCCGCGCACCCCTGCCTGACCGCTGCTCCCTCCGCCGCCCGGGACCTCCGCCCGGGCGGCGAGGCCGTTCTCGGTCGCGAGGTCCTAGGCTCGCGACATGGCCGCGCGAACAGTCCTCTTCCTCGGTGGCACCGGTGTGATCAGCTCGGCCTGTGTGGCCGAGTCCATCGCGCAGGGCTGGGACGTCACGATCCTCAACCGGGGCACCAGCACCACGCACCCCGCCCACCCCGACGCCGAGGCCCTGACCGCTGACGTGCGTGACGCGACGGCCGTGGGCGCCGCCGTGGGCGAGCGCGGGTTCGACGTGGTCGTCGACTTCCTGTCGTTCACCCCCGACCAGGTGCAACAGCAGCTCGACCAGTTCGCCGACCGCACCGGGCAGTACGTCTTCATCAGCTCGGCCTCGGCTTACCAGACCCCGCCGTCACGCCTGCCGGTCGTCGAGTCGACTCCACTGCGGAACCCGTTCTGGCAGTACTCCCGCGACAAGATCGCCTGCGAGGACCTGCTGGTCCGGGAGTACCGCGACGACGACCTCCCCATGACGATCGTGCGTCCCTCGCACACCTACGACCACACGCTGCCGCCCTTCGAGGGGCGCTGGACCCTCATCGAACGGATGCGCCAGGGTCGCGAGGTGCTCGTCCACGGTGACGGCACCTCGCTCTGGACCATCACCCACCACACCGACTTCGCCCGCGCGTTCGTCGGGCTGCTCGGACGGCGTGAGGCGATCGGTGAGGCGTTCCACATCACCAGTGACGAGGCCCCGAGCTGGAACCGCATCTACGCCGACATCGCGGAGGCCGCAGGCGTCGAGCCCCRTCTGGTGCACGTCCCATCGGACGCCGTCGCGGCTGCCGACGAGGAGTTCGGCGCCAGCCTCCTGGGCGACAAGGCCCACACGATGCTCTTCGACAACAGCAAGATCAAGGCGCTGGTCCCGGGCTGGCAGGCCCGGGTGCCGTTCCGCCAGGGCGCACGGGAGATCGTCGAGTGGCACGACGCCGACCCGGCCCGACGGGCCGTCGACGCCGAGCTCGACGCGCTCTACGACCGGCTCATCGCGGCATACCGGGTCTGAACCGGTCCGCGGCGTCCCAGCGAGCCGTTCGTGCTGGTCACAGCCATGTCGGCTAGGTTCGCCGCCGTGGACTGGGAGGAGCTGCGCACCCGGATCGCCACCGCCCCCGGCGACGTGGCGATGGGCGCCCCTGCCGTGACGGTGGCGGTCGTCGCGGCCATCCTGGTGGTCGCGGTGCCGCCGGTCTGGCAGGTGCTCCGCCTGGCCGTGACCCTGGTCCACGAGCTCGGGCACGCCCTGGTGGGCCTGGCCGTGGGACGCCGCTTCACCGGGTTCGTGCTGCGCGGCGACATGTCGGGCCACGCGGTCACCGTCGGCCCCGCCCGCGGCCTCGGGCGGGTCGTCTCCACGTGGGCCGGCTACCCGGCCCCGGCAGTCGTCGGCGCCGCCCTGGTCTGGGCCGCGGTACGCGGCTGGGCCGCTCCCGTCCTGACCGTGATGCTCGCGATCTGCGTGCTGACGCTCGTGCGCGTGCGCTCCCTGCTGACCGCCGCCGTCATGCTCGTGGCGATCGCGTCCCTGGGTGCCCTGTGGTGGTGGCGCGACGATGCCGTGCAGGCCCAGGTGCTCATGGGCACCGGGATCGTGCTCCTCATCGGGGCGTGGCGGCACCTCGGGGCGGTCCGGTCGTCGCGGACCCGCGGCAGCGACCCGGCCGTCCTCGCGTCGCTGACACACGTGCCGCGGGGGTTCTGGGTCGCCTCGTTCGTCCTGGTCTGCGCGGCTGCCACGGCCCTGGCCGGCATCGAGGTGGCCGCGGCCTGGGGCTAGCCGCCCTGCTCGGCGAGGAACTCGTCGATCTCCGCTGCCGTGGGCGCGGTCGCGGGCCCACGTCGGGTCACCTTGATCGCCCCGGCCGCATTGGCCCGGCGCGCCGCCGTCACCCAGTCAGCACCGGCCGCCCGGCACGCCACGAGCACCCCGGTGTGGGTGTCCCCCGCACCGTTCGTGTCGACCGCGTCCTGCGGGAACCCCGACAGGTAGGTCGGCTCCCCCACTGCGTCCACCTCCTGCACCCAGCAACCCTTCGGCCCGTCGCGGACGATCGCCACCGCGCCGGCCCGGAGCCGACGGGCGACCTCGTGGGCCGCTGCCGCCGGGTCTGCCACGCCGGTCAGCTGGGCGGCCTCGTCGGCGTTGCTGGTCCACACCGTGGTGCGGGCGAGCACCCGGTCGCGCAGGTCGTCCGTGAGGTCGCCGAAGGCCGCGCCGGGGTCGAGGACCACGACCACCTCGCCGTCCAGCCCGTCCAGCCACGCCAGCAACGGGTCACGGGTCAGCCCGACCAGCGAGAACCCGCTCAGGCACACGAGGTCACCGTCCACGGGAGCCGAGGTCTGCAGCGACTCCACGGTGATGCGGCGCTCGGCCCCCTGGGTCGTGACGAAGGTGCGCTCGGCGCTCGACTCGATCATGACGAAGCAGATGCCGGTGTCGAGGTCCGGCACCGGCGGGCTGCTCACGGCGACACCCTCGGCCGCCAGGGCGCCACGCACGAGGTCACCGTTCGCGCCGGTGCCCACTGCCCCTGCGAGCACCGCGTCCGCACCGGACCGGGCCGCGGCGACAAGGATGTTCACCGCCCCTCCGGCGTACCGCGCGTAGGACTGCGCGATGGAGTTGCCGCCACGGACCGGCAGGGCGTCGACCTCCACGACCTCGTCCACCAAGGCCTGCGCGGTGTGGATGACCCGCGGACCACGCGGCTGCCCCTCATGCCTGGTCATGCTGAGGGAGTATGCCGCGTGGCCGCCGACCACGCTCCCCACCCTCCCCACGCGCCGCCGGCGCGCGACCGTGGAATGCTGCGAGACATGGCGACCCCACCCGAGACCACCCTGTTGATCCTCGGCGCAGGGGGTGACCTGACCCACCGGCTGCTGCTGCCGGGGCTGGCCAGCCTGCTGGCCATCGAGCCGGAGCGGGCCATCCGCGTGATCGGGGCGGACCGGGTCGAGATCTCGGCGGCCGACTGGAAGGCGCGGGTCAAGGACTCCTTCACGGCAGCCAAGCCCCCTGCGAGGGTGACCTCGGCGATCACGAGGCACACGGCATACATCCGCACTGACCTGCTCGACGAGGCGGCCCTGCGCGCGCTCCTGGAGCAGTGCGGCGACGGACCGCTGGTCATCTTCTTCGCCCTGCCGCCGCAGGTGAGCATGAAGGTCTGCGAACTGCTCCGCCACGTGGACCTGCCCGAGACCACGCGGCTCGCGCTCGAGAAGCCGTTCGGCACCGACCACGCCGCGGCGGTGAGGTTCAATGCGCTGCTGCACAGGGTGGTGCCGGAGGAGGAGATCTTCCGCATCGACCACTTCCTTGGCGTGGCAACGGTTTTCAACCTCGTCGGTCTGCGTTTCGCCAACCGCATGCTGGCCCCGATCTGGAGCTCGGAACACATCGAGCGGGTCGAGATCGTCTACGACGAGGACCTGGCGCTGGAGGGGCGCGCGGGCTACTACGACGGCGCCGGCGCACTCAAGGACATGTTGCAGAGCCACCTCCTTCAGGTGCTCGCGCTCTTCGCGATGGAGTCGATCGCCACCCTCGACGCGCGCGAGCTCCAGGACCAGAAGGCCCAAGTGCTGCGGGCCACCAAGGTCTGGGGCGGCTCCCCCAAGCGGTCGTCGCGGCGGGCCCGCTACACCGCCGGCTCGATCGGGCGACGGAAGGTGCCCGACTACGCGAAGGAGAAGGGCGTCGACCCCGGGCGGCACACCGAGACGCTGGCACAGGTCACCCTGGAGGTGGCCAACAGCCGTTGGGCCGGCGTGCCGTTCGTCGTGCGCAGCGGCAAGGCCCTCGGCACGCCGCGCAAGCAGATCGTGGCCCACTTCCGCGACGTACCGCACCTGCCCACCGGCTTCCTCGGCGGTTCCGACGGCGACCGGCTCACCATCGACCTCAAGCCGGGGGCCGTCTCGCTCACCCTCACCATGAACGCCGAGGGCGACCCGGTGGACCTCGAGCAGAAGACCCTGACGGCCACCCTGGCGGCGCCCCGCATGCAGCCCTACGGCGAGGTGCTCGCGCAGATCTTCGACGGCAGCCAGCTGCTCACCGTGCGCGGCGACGCCGCCGAGGAGTGCTGGCGCGTGATGGAGCCGGTCATCAAGGCCTGGGCGGACGGACGGGTGCCCCTGGAGACGTATGCCGCCGGGTCAGACGGCCCCGACGGCTGGCTCACGCCGTAGGCCAGTCGCGGGTCCCGGGCCGGCCCTGGCGTGTGCTGAGGCACCCGACTCGGGTCAGACGCGGGTGCGCACCGTGTAGAGCTCGGGGAAGAACGTCAGGTCGAGGGCTCGGCGCAGGAAGTCCACGCCGGACGACCCGCCCGTGCCCTTCTTGTGGCCGATCGTGCGGGTGACCACCTGGAGGTGTCGGAACCGCCACTGCTGGAAGTTGTCCTCGAGGTCGACGAGCTCCTCGCAGGTCTCGTAGACGCCCCAGTGCTCCGTCGGGCTCGCGTACACGGCGGCGAAGGTGTCGACCAGCTCGGCGTTCTCCCGGTAGGGCTGCGTGTGGTCACGCTCGAGCAGCTCGGCCGGGATGGCGTAGCCCCGGCGGGAGAGGTAGCGCAGGAACTCGTCGTAGAGGCTGGGCTCCTCGAGCAGCTGCGCCAGCATGGATCGCGCGGCCTCGTCGTGCTCGAAGACCTTGACCATGTCGGGGTTCTTGTTGCCGAGCAGGAACTCCACGGCGCGGTACTGGTACGACTGGAAGCCCGAGCTGGTCGCGAGGAACGGACGGATCTGCGCGTACTCACTCGGGGTCAGCGTCGCGAGCACGGACCACTGCTCGGTGAGGACCTCCTGGATCCGCTTGACCCGCGCCAGCCGCTTGAGGGCCGGCGCGAGCTCGTCGGTGGTGAGCAAGGAGCGGGCCGACCGCAGCTCATGGAGCATCAGCTTGAGCCAGAGCTCGGAGGTCTGGTGCTGGATGATGAACAGCAGCTCGTCGTGCTGCTCCGGCTGGCTGCGTGGGTGCTGTGCGGACAGCAGCCGGTCCAGTCCCAGGTAGTCGCCGTAGGACATCGCCGCGGAGAAGTCCCGCTGGACACCCTCTTCGATCTCGCGCACCGCGCGTGCGTCGTCACCGCTCATGGCGCCCACCCTAGGGCCCGGCCCGACGCCCCCTGGGGGCGCCCACGCGGCATACCAGCATGGGTCAGTTGAAGGCGACGGGGTCGGGGCCGGTGCGCTCCGAGCGGTCCAGCGGCGTGAAGGCGGCGACGTCCTCGTCGTCGAGCTCGAAGCCAAAGATGTCGAAGTTCTCGGCGATCCGGCCCGGGGTCACCGACTTGGGGATGACGACGTTGCCGATCTGGATGTGCCAGCGCAGGATCGCCTGGGCCGGCGTGACGCCGTGCTTGTCGGCGATGCGGCGAACCACCGCGTCCTCGAGCACCGACCCGCCGGACGCGAGCGGGCTCCACGCCTCGGTGAGGATCCCGTGGTCCGCGTGGAAGGAGCGCAGCTCGGCCTGCTGGAGGTAGGGGTGCAGCTCGACCTGGTTGATGGCCGGGAACTCGCCGGTCTCGTCGTGGAGCCGCTGGAGGTGCTCGACCTCGAAGTTGCAGACGCCGACCGCCCGCACCCGACCGTCCTCGCGGAGCTGGAGCAGCGCCTTCCAGGTGTCGACGTACTTGTCCCGCGCCGGCGTCGGCCAATGGATGAGGAAGAGGTCGAGCACGTCGAGGCCGAGCCGCGCCATGGACGCGTCGAAGGCAGCGATGGTGGAGTCGAAACCGTGGTCGTCGCTCCAGACCTTGGTGGTCACGAACAGCTCGTCACGGGACAGGTCGGTCGCCTCGATGGCTCGCCCCACGCCCTCCTCGTTGCCGTAGAGCCGCGCCGTGTCGATGCTGCGGTAGCCGACCTCGAGGGCGGTCGAGATGGCAGCGTCGACCTCGTCGTCCGGCACCTGCCAGACCCCGAACCCGAGCTGGGGGATGTCGATCGTGTCGGTGCCGGTGGAGAGCTGGAGGTTCGGGACGGAGGTCATGCCCTCGACTGTATGCCGCGCCCGCAAGGTCTTCCTGACCGCCGCCAGTGTCAGCGAGGCCACACCGGGCAGGTGGGGGTGACGCCACGGAAACGGGCTAGGCTCCCGCGCATGGCGCCCATCTCCGAGACGACGACGAAGCCGATCTCCAAGGTCCTCATTGCCAACCGGGGCGAGATCGCCGTGCGCATCGCCCGCGCGTGCGCCGACAGTGGCATCGGCTCCGTTGCGGTGTATGCCGACCCGGACCGCGATGCCCTGCACGTCAAGGTCGCCGACGAGGCCTACGCCCTCGGCGGCACGACCCCCGGCGACTCCTACCTCGTCCAGGAGAAGCTGCTTGAGGTGGCCCGCAAGTCCGGGGCCGACGCCGTCCACCCGGGCTACGGCTTCCTCGCCGAGAACGCCTCGTTCGCCCAGGCCGTCATCGACGCCGGGCTGACCTGGATCGGCCCGTCGCCCGAGGCCATCGACTCCCTCGGCGACAAGGTCAAAGCCCGCCACATCGCCGCGCGCGCCAACGCCCCCCTGGTGCCCGGCACCGCCGACCCGGTGGCCGATGCCGACGAGGTCGTCGCGTTCGCGAAGGAGTTCGGCCTGCCGGTGGCGATCAAGGCGGCCTTCGGTGGAGGCGGTCGCGGCCTCAAGGTCGCGCGCACCATCGAGGAGATCCCCGAGCTGTTCGACTCCGCCACCCGCGAGGCCGTCGCCGCGTTCGGTCGCGGCGAGTGCTTCGTCGAGCGATACCTCGACCAGCCTCGCCACGTCGAGACCCAGTGCTTGGCCGACACCCACGGCACCGTCGTCGTCGTGTCCACCCGCGACTGCTCGTTGCAGCGCCGCCACCAGAAGCTCGTCGAGGAGGCGCCCGCGCCGTTCCTGTCCGACGAGCAGAACGCCGAGCTGCGCCGCGCCTCCAAGGCCATCCTCACCGAGGCCGGCTACACCGGCGCCGGCACCTGCGAGTTCCTCGTCGGCCAGGACGGCACGATCTCGTTCCTCGAGGTCAACACCCGCCTGCAGGTGGAGCACCCGGTCACCGAGCAGGTCACCGGCATCGACTTGGTGCGCGAGCAGTTCCGCATCGCCAACGGCGAGGCCCTCGGGTACGACGACCCCGCCCCGGTCGGTCACTCCATCGAGTTCCGGATCAACGGCGAAGACGCCGGCCGCAACTTCCTGCCTGCCCCCGGCGTCGTCGCCGTCTTCGAGCCCCCGTCCGGCCCCGGCGTCCGCCTCGACTCCGGCGTCGTCGCCGGCGACGTCATCGGTGGCGCGTTCGACTCGATGYTGGCCAAGCTCATCGTCACCGGCCGCGACCGGCACCAGGCCCTCGAGCGCTCACGCCGCGCCCTGGCCGAGTTCACCGTCGACGGCATGCCGACCGTGCTGCCGTTCCACCGCGCCATCGTGTCCGACCCCGCTTTCGCCCCCGAGGGCGACAAGCCGTTCACGGTGCACACCCGCTGGATCGAGACCGAGTTCGACAACCAGATCCCGCCCTACTCCGGCGTCGTCGCCCAGGCCCCCGAGGAGTCCGGCGAGCGCCAGAGCGTGGTCGTCGAGGTCGGCGGCAAGCGCCTCGAGGTCGTCCTGCCGGACGGGCTCTCGCTCGGTGGCGGCCCCAGCGCCGCCAAGAAGAAGGCCCCCCGACGCTCCGGCGGGTCCAAGGCCGGCGCGGCCGCCTCCGGCGACTCCCTCACCGCCCCCATGCAGGGCACCATCGTCAAGATCGCCGTCGAGGAGGGCCAGGAGGTCGCCGCCGGCGAGCTGGTCGTCGTCCTCGAGGCGATGAAGATGGAGCAGCCGATCAACGCCCACAAGGCCGGCACCATCAGCGGTCTGGTCGCCGAGGTCGGCCAGACGGTGACCAACGGCGCGGTCATCGCCGAGATCAAGGACTGACCACCCGGCATACCCAGCACTGCACCAGGAACCACAGCGGCGCCGCCTCCCAGCCGGGAGACGGCGCCGCCGTCGTGTGCCGTGTGCCTCCTGCGCGGTGCCGTGCCGAGGCGGGTCGGGTCAGCGACCGAACGGAGGCAGCTCCTTGGTGCCCGCCTCGCCGGTGTCCGGGCCGGGCTCGGGCACCGTGGTGCTGGCCGGCTCGTCGGTGGGCACCTGGGCCGGACCGCTCTCCGGGACCTCGGCCGGCTCCGTCGGCGCCGCGGGCTCGGTGGGCTGCGCGGGCTCGGTGGACTGCGCGGACTCGGTGCCGGCCGAACCGCTGGGCCGTTGCGCGGGGTCGAGCGGCCCGCCCGGCTGACCCGGCTGCTGGGGCTCACCGGGCGTGAGCGGCCCGTCTGACGAGCCCGGCTGGGGGTCGCCGGTGGACGGTGAGGGGTTCGGGGCAGGGGTGGTGGGCGTGGTGGGGGCGGGCTCGTCCCAGCTCGGACGGTCCGGGGCCGGCTCGGACGGCACCGGGTTGGGGGTCGGGTCAGAGGGGACCGGGTCACCGGGCTCGGGGAGCGGCTCCGGGGTGGGTTCGGGCGCGGGGGCCGGAATGGGTTCGGGCGCGGGGGCCGGCTCGGGGGCGGGAGCTGGTGCCGGCTCGGGCGCGGGGGCCGGGGCCGGCTCGGGCTCCGGGGCAGGCGCGGGTGCCGGCTGCTGCTCGGGCAGGCCCAGCTGCTCACGGAGCGCGTTGCTGCCCTTGTCGATCTGGTCCGAGTACTTGCCCCCGGTCTGCTTGTCGATGACGTCCTCGACCTTGTCGATCGCCGAGTCCGCTTGCTGCGGATTGCCCTTGACGTAGTCCTTCACCTTGTCGAGCCAGGAGCCAGCCATTGATTCGCCTTTCCTCGGGACCGCGGAGTGTGCGCGTCTCAGTGCGCTCAGCGTGGACATTACCCACCAACCGGGGAAAACCGCCCTCGCAGCGGGGCCAGATCCTCCTGCCCTCCTGGCCACAGGTGCTGCAGGAACCCCCGACAACCGCGGCCAGCCGCGGGACTGGTGGCCAGAAGTCGCCGCGGCGCGAGTCAGTCGCGCGGGCCCGCATGAGCCAGTCGCGCCGCCGTGGCGCGAGTCAGTCGCGCTGGTGCAGCTGGCGCGCGGCCTCGGCCACCGAGCCGGACAGCGAGGGGTAGACCGTGAAGGTCCCGGCCAGCTGGTCGACGGTCAGCCCGTGCTGCACCGCCAGGGTCACGGGGTAGATCAGCTCCGATGCCCGAGGCGCCACCACGACGCCACCGACGACCGTGCCGCCACCCTTGCGCGCGAACAGCTTCACGAAGCCGTCGGTGATGCCCTGCATCTTGGCGCGCGGGTTGGTCGCCAGCGGCAGCATGACCGCCGTCGCGTCGACCGTGCCCTCGTCGAGGTCCTTCTGGGAGAACCCGACGGTGGCGATCTCGGGGTCGGTGAAGATGTTGGCGGAGACGGCCCGGAGGTTGAGCGGCGCGACCGCGTCTCCGAGGGAGTGCGCCATCGCGATCCGCCCCTGCATGGCGGCCACGGACGCGAGGGGCAGGACGCCGGTGCAGTCGCCCGCGGCATACACACCGCGCACGGAGGTGCGCGAGACCTTGTCCACGACGATGTGTCCGGACTCGCTCACGGCGACGCCGATGTCCTCGAGGCCGATGCCCGAGGTCTGGGGGACGGACCCGACCGCGAGCAGGGCGTGGCTGCCCTCGACCTCGCGGCCGTCCTCGAGCCGCACCACCACGCCCGACTCGGTGCGGGACACCGACGCCATGCGCGAGCGCCCGAGCACGTCCATGCCGCGCTTGCGGAAGACGTCCTCGATGACGGTGGCGGCGTCGGCGTCCTCGCCGGGGAGGACCCGGTCGCGCGACGACACCAGGGTGACCCGGGAGCCGAGCCCGAGGTAGGCCTGGGCCAGCTCGGCACCGGTGACGCCGGAACCGACCACGACGAGGTGCTCGGGGAGCTCGGCCAGGGAGTAGATCTGCTGCCAGGTGAGGATGCGCTCCCCGTCCGGCTGGGCGGTGGGGACCACGCGGGGTGTGGCGCCGGTCGAGATGAGCACGACATCGGCGCTGAGCGTCCTGGTCGTCCCGTCGGCGAGGCTGGCCTCCACCGTGCCGGGCGCGAGGAGCCGCCCCGTGCCGACGAGCACCTCCACGCCGTCGGCCGCGAGGCGTGCCCCGATGTCGCGGGACTGCGCGGCAGCCAGCGCCAGGATGCGACGGTTCACGGCGGCGAGCTCGGCGACCGAGTCGGAGACCTCGTCTCCCTCGTGGTCCTCGAGGTGCACGCCGAGGTCGGACGCCGTCTCGAACTGGCTCATGAAGTCGGCGGTGGAGATCAGCGTCTTGGACGGCACGCAGTCGGTGAGCACCGCCGCACCGCCGACGCCGTCACGGTCGACCACGGTCACCGTGGCACCCAGGTGCGCGGCCACCAGGGCTGCTTCGTAGCCGCCCGGGCCGCCGCCGAGGATGACCACTGAGGACTGGGGCGCATTCACGCGACCATCCAACCACCCCGGGGTCGACCCCTCGTCGCCACGTGCTCTTCGCCTTCCCGCAACGCGCTGTGGGCCCTATGGTCCAAGGACAGACACTACGTTCCGCGTCGACACCAGCATTTCCACAGCACGAAGCCGCCCGTCGGACGGGCTCACAGTCAGGATGGAACACACATGACAGTTCGTCCCCGCCACACGGCACTCCTCGCCGTCGTCGCAGCAGCCGCCTCCCTCGCCGTCGCCGCCTGTTCTCCCCCGTCCGACAGCGGCTCCGGCAGCTCGGGCGGCGGCGCCGACAAGGCCAAGACCGCCACCTCGGCCAAGGACCTCGGGGGCATGGACGCCCTGGTCGCCGCGGCGAAGAAGGAAGGCACCCTCAACGTGATCGCGCTGCCCCCGGACTGGGCGAACTACGGCGCCATCATCAGCGCGTTCGGCACCAAGTACGGCATCAAGGTCACCAGCGCCCAGCCCGACGCGAGCAGCGCCGACGAGATCTCGGCTGCCTCCCGGCTCAAGGGGCAGGCCAGCGCCCCCGACGTGTTCGACCTCGGTGCCGCGGTCGCGTCCGCCAACACCGCGATGTTCGCTCCCTACAAGGTCGAGAAGTTCGACTCGGTCCCCGCAGACCTCAAGGACGCGAACGGCACGTGGGTCAACGACTACGGCGGCTACATGTCCGTCGGCTACGACTCCTCCAAGGTCCCCACCCCCACGGCGTTCGCCGACCTGCTCAAGCCCGCCTTCAAGGGCAAGGTGGCCCTGAACGGCGACCCGACCAAGGCCGGCGCTGCCTTCGCCGGGGTGCAGATGGCCTCCATCGCCAGCGGTGGCACCGCGGGTGACGTCGCCAAGGGCGTCGACTTCTTCAAGCAGCTCAAGGCCGCCGGCAACTTCATCCCGGTCGACCCGACGCCTGCGACGATCGCCTCCGGCCAGACCCCGGTCGTCATCGACTGGGACTACCTGAACGCCGCGCAGACCGCCAAGGTCCCGACCTGGAAGGTCTACGTCCCCGACAACGCGGTCGTGGCCGGCTACTACGTGCAGGCCATCAACAAGGACGCCCCGCACCCGGCGGCCGCTCGCCTGTGGCAGGAGTTCCTCTACTCCGACGAGGGCCAGAACCTGTGGCTCAAGGGCGGCGCCCGCCCGGTCCGGTTCGACGACATGAAGAAGGCCGGCACGCTCGACGCGACGGCCGCTGCAGCGCTGCCCGCCGTGAGCGGCACGCCCGTCGTCCCGAGCCCGGCCGACTCCGACACCGCCAAGGCCTACCTCACCAAGGAATGGGCCAACGCCATTGGCTGACGGCCAGGGGGCTGGCGGCCAGGGGGCTGGCGGCCAGGGGGCTGACACCCCGGCAGCTGGCGTTCGACGCGTCAGGGCGCTCGGTGGCCTCCGGCCGTCGGGCGCCCTGCTGGGCGTCGTCCCGTTCTTCGCCTACGTCATGGTCTTCCTCGTCATCCCCGCGCTGGTCGTGGTGATCGGGGCGTTCATCAGCGGTGGCCGCCCCACCTTGGGCAACCTCCGCGCCCTGGGCGAACCGGCCGTCACCTCCGCCCTGTGGCACTCGGTGGTGCTCTCCGCCGTGACCGCCCTGGCCGGTGCCGTGCTCGGCGCGATCCTCGCGTATGCCGTGTCGACTGCCTCCCCGACCGGCGTGCTCAAGCGCTTCGTCACCTCGCTGTGCGGCGTCCTGGCGCAGTTCGGCGGGGTCGCCCTCGCCTTCGCGTTCCTGGCGACCTTCTCGGCCCAGGGCTTCCTCACCAGGGTCCTCGGCACCAGCGGTGGGCTCTGGTTGTACGAGTGGGACAAGGGCCTGATGCTCGTCTACCTGTACTTCCAGGTGCCCCTCATGCTCATCGTCTTCCTGCCCGCGGTCGAGGGACTGCGCCCCCAGTGGCGGGAGGCGACCGAGACCCTCGGTGGCAGCACCTTCCTCTACTGGCGCAAGGTCGCCGGCCCGATCCTCATGCCGTCCTTCATCGGCGCACTGCTGCTGCTGTTCACCAACGCGTTCTCGGCCTACGCCACCGCGGCCGCGCTCGTCTCGCAGGGCGCGCCCCTGCTGCCGCTCCAGATCGGAGGCACCTTCACCTCCGAGGTCGTGCTGGGCCAGGAGGGCGTGGGGAAGGCAATGGCGCTCGAGATGGTCGTCGTGGTCGCCGTCGTCATGACCGCGTATGCCGTGCTGGACCGGCGCGCGTCGAAGTGGTTGGTCCGGTGAGCGGGCAGCGCGCCGCGATGCGGCGCCGCCAGAACGTCTTCCGCTGGGTCGTCGTCACCCTGACGCTGGTCTTCTTCGGCCTGCCGTTGCTCGCCATGCTCGAGTTCACCACCCGCGACGTGACCGGCAAGCGCAGCGCGGCGACGTGGTCGCAGCTGTTCGACCTGGGCGCGATCGCGACTCGTTATCCCGACCTGAAGGCCGGCTTCATCGCGTCGATGGGGCTGGCCGTGCTCACCGTCGTGATCATGCTGCTGCTGCTGGTGCCGACGATGACGTGGGTGCGCCTTCGCCTTCCGGGGCTCAGCCGCACGGTCGAGTTCCTCTGCCTGCTGCCCCTCACGGTCCCCGCCATCGTGCTGGTCGTCGGGCTCACCCCCGTGTACGCCTGGGTCACCTACTTCCTCGGCGGCAACGCGATCTGGCTGGCCTTCGCCTATGTCGTGCTGGTGCTTCCCTACGCCTATCGCGCGCTGGACGCGGGCCTGCGGGCCATCGACGTCCGCACCCTCAGCGAGGCGGCCCGCTCGCTGGGGGCGAGCTGGACCACGGTCATCCTGCGCGTGATCCTGCCCAACCTGCGCACGGCCGTCCTGTCCGCGTCGTTCCTCGCCGTGGCCCTGACGCTCGGGGAGTTCACCATCGCGAACCTGTTCAGCCGCACCAACCTCCAGGTGGCCATGTACCTCATCGGCAAGTCGGACTCGCAGATCTCCGTCGCCGTCGGGTTGGCCTCGCTCGTGTTCGCCTTCGTCATCCTGTTCGCGATGTCCTTCGTCGGCGGCGCCCGTAGCGCGACCTCACCGCTGGCCCGACTGCGGCGCCCCCGCAAGGAGCTCTCATGACCGCCGCCCCCACGACAGCCGACCAGACCGCCGCCAGTGGCCCGCGAGGGGTGGCGGTCGAGCTGACCGGCCTGGGCCGCAGCTACGGCCCGATCCAGGCGCTCGACGACTTCACCCTGCGACTGGCCCCGGGCGAGCTGGTCGCCCTGCTGGGGCCCTCGGGGTGCGGCAAGACCACGGCGCTGCGCTGCCTCGCGGGGCTGGAGGACCCCGACGCAGGTCGGATCGAGGTCGACGGCAAGGACCTGACCCGGGTGCCCACCAACAAGCGCGACCTCGGCATGGTGTTCCAGGCCTACAGCCTGTTCCCGCACATGACGGCGCGACAGAACGTCGAGTTCGGCCTGCAGCTGCGCCGCCAGTCCGGGCAGCAGCGGCGCGCCCGCGCCGCCGAGATGCTCGAGCTCGTCGGGCTGTCCACGCAGGCCGACCGGTTCGCCCACCAGATGTCCGGGGGCCAGCAGCAGCGCGTCGCCCTGGCCCGGGCTCTGGCGATCGAGCCGCAGGTGCTGCTCCTCGACGAGCCGCTGTCCGCGCTCGATGCCAAGGTCCGCGTGCAGCTGCGCGACGAGATCCGTCGCATCCAGCTCGAGGTGGGCACCACCACCCTGTTCGTCACCCATGACCAGGAGGAGGCACTGGCCGTCGCCGACCGGGTCGGCGTCATGCGCAGCGGCCGCCTCGAACAGATCGCTGCTCCCGAGGAGCTCTACTCGCGGCCGGTCAACGACTTCGTGGCCGACTTCGTCGGGGTCACCAACCGGCTTGCGGGAGAAGCCGATGCGAAGGCAGCGACCGTCCTCGGCCACTCGGTGCCCCTGCTCGACGGCTCGGCGGGCTCGGGACCCGTGACGGTGCTGGTGCGGCCCGAGCACCTGGTGGTCCAGGCAGACCCGAGCGGTGCCCACACCGTGACGAGCGTGAGCTTCCTGGGGGCGCACGGCCGGGTCGTCGTTGCCCTCGCCGACGGCAGTCGGGCCATCGTCCAAGTGCCCAGCAGCTCCGTGGGCGGATACTCCCCCGGCGCGCGGGTGACCGTTCGTCCCACCGGCGAACCGGCCCTGGCCGTGTCGGCGCAGGACTGAGTCGGCGCAGGACTGAGTCGGCGTCCTCGGCGGTGCAGGGGGGACGTTCCCGACGATCGCGACCGTCCGCTCCGTCGCCGTCGCCGCCCGGTCGCGGCGTCGGTAGTCTTCGGGAGTGAGCGAGCAGAGCAGCCCGTCCGTGGGCATCCCCGACCTGGCCGACCCGGCGACCGACCCGTTCGAGGTGGCCAGGGCCGCCGCCGCGGTGATCGCCGAGCGCAGCGGCACCGACCGCCACGACGTCGCGCTCGTCCTCGGCTCGGGGTGGGGCCAGACCGGTGACCGCATCGGCGAGACCCTGGCGACGATCGACAACGCCGACGTCCCGGGTTTCGCGAAGGCCGCGGTGGCGGGGCACAGCGGCACGATGCGCTCCGTGGCGATCGCCGACACCGGCCGCAGGGCGCTCGTCTACGGCACGCGCACCCACTTCTACGAGGGCAAGGGCGTCCGCGCCGTCGTGCACGCCGTCCGCACCGCCGCAGCAGCCGGCTGCAGGACCATCGTGCTGACCAACGGCTGCGGCGGGATCAACCCCGCGTGGCGGCCCGGCACCCCCGTGCTGATCAGCGACCACCTCAACCTCACGGCGACGTCCCCCATCGAGGGCGCCAACTTCGTCGACCTCACCGACCTCTACTCCCCGAGGCTGCGCGCGCTCGCACGGGCGGTCGACCCCGGGCTCGACGAGGGCGTCTACGTGCAGTTCCGGGGCCCCCACTACGAGACCCCGGCCGAGGTGCAGATGGCCAAGGTGCTCGGCGGCGACCTGGTCGGCATGTCGACCACGCTGGAGGCCATCGCAGCCCGCCAGTCCGGCCTCGAGGTCCTCGGCATCTCGCTCGTCACCAACCTCGCCGCCGGGATCAGCGACCAGCCGCTGTCCCACGAGGAGGTCATGGAAGCCGGCCAGGCTGCCGCCGAACGGTGCGGAAAGCTCCTCGCCGCCGTCGTCGCGACCATCTGAGAAGGAGCCACGCCATGACGTATGCCGCGCGGCACGGCCGCGGAGCCGACTCACCTGCCAGCCCCGAGGCCAGGGCCCGCGAGCACGCCCAGGAGCTGGTCGACGCCGCCCAGGCCTGGGTGGACGACGACCCCGACCACGAGACCCGGGTGGAGCTCGGCGAGCTGCTCGCCCACGCCAAGACCGGCGACCAGGACGCCCTCGACGACCTCGCCGACCGGTTCTCCGGCATGCTCGAGTTCGGGACCGCAGGGCTCCGCGGCGCCCTCGGCGCCGGCCCCAACCGGATGAACCGCTCGGTGGTCATCCGCGCGGCAGCCGGCCTCACGGCATACCTCACGGCGAGCAAGCCGGAACCGTTCGTGGTGGTGGGCTTCGACGCCCGACGCAACTCCGACGTGTTCGCCCGTGACACCGCGGCCGTCGTGCTGGGAGCGGGTGGGCGCGCCGCGATCCTGCCCTCACCACTGCCGACCCCTGTGCTGGCGTACGCGATCCGCTACCTCGGCGCCGATGCCGGCGTGATGGTGACCGCGAGCCACAACCCGCCCGAGGACAACGGCTACAAGGTCTACCTGGGGGACGGGTCGCAGATCGTGCCGCCGTCTGACGCCGGCATCGCGACCCAGATCGCGCGGGTCGTCGCCGTCGCTGACGTCCCCCTCGCCGATGACGGCTGGGAGACGCTGGGTGACGACGTGCTCGAGGCCTACCTCGACGACGTCGTCACCGTCGTGGCTGCCGACACCCCTCGCGACGTCACGGTGGTCCACACGGCCCTGCACGGCGTTGGTTCGGCAACTGTCGCGAAGGCTTTCGTCCGGGCCGGGTATGCCGCGCCGATCCCCGTCGAGAGCCAGGCCCAGCCCGACCCGGCGTTCCCGACCGTGCACTTCCCCAACCCCGAGGAGCCGGGGGCGATGGACGCGGCGCTCGAGCTCGCCGAGCAGACCGGACCCGACGTGGTCATCGCCAACGACCCCGATGCCGACCGGTGCGCCGTCGCGGTGCCCGGCCCCGGTGGCTGGCGGATGCTGCGCGGCGACGAGGTGGGTGCGCTGCTCGGCGCGCACATCCTCGCGCGGGGCGTCGCCGACGGTGACGTCTTCGCCAACTCGATAGTGTCGTCGCGGCTGCTCGCAGCGATGGCCAAGGCAGCCGGGGTGCGGCACGAGGAGACCCTGACCGGCTTCAAGTGGATCTCGCGCGTCGAGGGACTGCGGTACGGCTACGAGGAAGCCCTCGGCTACTGCGTCGACCCACGGCACGTGCGTGACAAGGACGGGGTGAGCGCCGCCCTGGTCGTGGCCGAGATGACGGCGACCCTCAAGGCCGAGGGGCGTTCGCTGACCGACCTGCTCGACGACCTCGCGGTGGCGCACGGGGTCCACGCCACCGACTCCTTCTCGGTGCGGGTCGCCGACCTGTCCCTCATCGGCACCGTCATGACCCGGTTGCGCGAGAACCCGCCAGCCCACGTCGCGGGCACCGCGGTCTCGCGCGCCGACGACCTGGCCGAGGGCAGCGAGGAACTGCCGCCCACCGACGGGTTGCGCTACTACCTCGCCGACGACTCCCGGATCATCGTGCGCCCGTCAGGCACCGAGCCGAAGCTGAAGGTCTACCTCGAGGTCATCGAGCCGGTGTCCTCCGACCTCAAGGCGGCCCGCAACGTCGCCGCGGACAGGCTGGCCGGCATCCGCGCGGCCATGGAGGACCTCACCCGGGTCTGACCAGGCGAGCTCGCTGGCGTGACCACCACCCCACTACTTCCGCCAGAACCGCTTCCGGGTCTGCCCGGGGTCCGTCTCCGGGTCGCCGGGAGGCTGGGTCGCGGAGTCCGGCCTGTCCTCGAAGTCCCGGGCTTCGCCCCTGACGGCGATCAGCTGCAGGCTGAGGAAGTAGCCGGACTGCTGGTCTCCGGTGACGGCTTCGAACTCGACGTGGCCGTCCTCGACGAGGAAGTTGAAGACGTCCAGACCGTCCAGGCGCAGCTCGGTGATCCAGACCGCCTCGAGGAAGCTGGCCACCTGACGTTCAGGCGTGCCGGGCCGGAACCGGACCATGGCGATGAGCAGGCGCTCGGGATCCTCCGTCGCCTCCACCTCGACCTGGGCAAACATGACACTCGACACCAGCCGACGGCGCAGCGTGGACGCGGCGTCGGCGGTCAGGGCACCGGAGGCCGGCGGGAGGTTGACCGTCATCGCTGCCCTGAGCTGCACGAACTCGACGCGGTCCACGCGGGTGAGACTGCCCCACATGGGACGATTCGGCAACGTGGCGCGGTGTCGCGCACCTGCACGACGCCGGAGTGCACCGTCATTCGGGTCAGCCCCCGTAGGGTGCGGGGCAGGCGTCCCGACAGATCAGCTGCGGCTCGCGACGATCCGCTCGGGAGGGATCACCGATGAAGGTTCTCGTGGTCGAGGACGACGTGGACATCCAGGACCTCGTGGTCGCCCTGCTGAGCCGGGTCGGCTACGACGTCGTCGTCGAGGACAACGGCGACACCGGGCTGGGCGCCGCACTGTCCCAGCAGCTCGACCTGGTGATCCTGGACTGGATGATGCCGGGGCTGAGCGGGCTGGAGGTGTGCCGGGCCATCCGGGCGGACCCACGAGGCAAGGACGTCCCCGTCCTGATGCTCACCGCCAAGGCCCAGGAGGACGACATCGGCCAGGCCTTCACCGCAGGAGCTGATGACTACATGGTCAAGCCGTTTCGCGGCCGCGAGCTGGTCAGTCGGGTCCAGTCCCTGACGGCCAAGGGCGCCAGCCGCGGGTAGCGGCCCGTGGCGGGAGTGGCCCAGCGTCCGCTCGGCATGCCGGCTCGTCGACGACGTCAGCCATCCGGTCGGCGGCTGTGGCGTGGCGGGTGGTGAGCCAGTGGTCGTAGGCGCCGACGGTCAGGTGCCAGACAACTCGCCCGTTGACCAGTTCCGCGTGGTAGCCCTTGCGGTGCACGATCGTGTGGTGCCGCCCGCACAACAACGCGGCGTTGCCCAGGTCGGTGGCGCCACCATCGGCCCAGTGGTGCAGGTGGTGGCACATGCGTCCGCAAAGTATGCGGACATTCTCGCAGGTCAGGGGCGTGTCTCGAGAAACTCGTCGCCGTCTCGCAGGGGGATGTAGCCGGGCGGACAACTGGCGCGGCGTGGTTCGCGCCGAGGCAGGAGACCGTCCTGCTTGATCCAGATGTTCACTCCAAGGTCGAGCATCAGTGCGTCCACCATCGGGAAGACCGAGTGCCCTGCGACGTGCGTGTTGTAGTCGCCCCGGCGCTTCTTGTTGCGCTCGGGCTTCCCACACGTTGGGTCGTGGGGCTCGGGATCGTCGGTGAAGCCCCAGATTCGTGCCGTGGCTCTGCCGGTGAAGCGCGGGACATCACCCAGCAGAGGACTCCGGCTCCAAGGCCCTTGCTCGTGGACCGCCGCAACAACCACAAACCCGTGCAGGACACAGTTCCGGGCGTAGGCGACCCCGGAGTACTTCGGCTCCTCGATCTTGTCCATCGCGTCAGCCAGTGCCGTGATCCACACCAGCGTCTCGCTGAGGGGCGCGTAGAAGGACTCGATGTCGTTGTGCCAGGCCACCCCGTGGAGTCGGTCGAGGGCGTCGAGTGCGGCGCTGCGCATCAGGTCATGCGATGTCACCCGTCGATGATGACCCGTCGAGCGCCGCACGCGGCCACGACTCGCCAAGGGGTGGGGGGTGAGATCATGCGGGCGAAGGCCAGCGAACCCCCGGTCAAGCGTTTCCGTGCGGCCGCAGGTTGTGGCAGACGCAACCCTCACGTAGTGGTTGAGGGTTCCGGCCCGGCGCGGATCGCGGCATGAGCGTGCGACAGAATCAGCCCGTGGACATCGAGTCGGAGCACGAGCGCTGGACTGCTGGAGAGCACGACGGTGGCTACATCAGGGCGCGTCTGCGTCTAGTTTCGACACAGGAGGGTGGGCGCCAGACTCCGATTGCCTCGGGGTACCGGTCACACTGGGCCTTTCCGCCGGAGGTCCATCGCGACTCGCATGACGCGCCGCTGACCATCGAGTCCGGCCCTGGCCGATGGATGGCTCCCGGCGAGGAGACCGTGGTTCGACTGCATCCCTTGGCGCCGGCGTACTGGCCTCGCATCGCGTCTGGGCTGCGCCTCACGATGCTTGAAGGCTCGCGCGTGGTCGGCCACGCCGAGGTGCTCGAGGTGGTTCCCCCTGCGACGTGACGGGCCGCGCGCCACATCGGCAGGATCGCGCTCTACCCGCGGCAGAAGCGGACGTCTGAGGGTCAGGGCTTGTCACGCTCGGCGGCGATAGCCTTGCGCGCAAGTTCCTTCTGGCATCGTGACCAGCTTTCTGGGTTCTGGTCATAGTCACTGCATCGCGCGAGCCAGGCCTCATAGCGCACGACCACCTCGAGATCATCGAACATGTACCGGCGTAATCCGTCGACATCGCGGGTCGATAGGTCGAGGCCGTGCAGGTATTGCAGGCCATTGCTGACCATCAGGTCCGACGCAGGTCCGGGGGCGAGATGCCCCTCCACCCAAGGGACTGACCAGTCATGCACGCTCTCCCTGCTGCGTGCACCTGCGATCACCTCGCGCCAGGCTTGATTAACCTCGGATCGGTCCGGCCAGCCGTCTGCCATGGCCGTCATCATGCCCGACTAATCGCACGCACATCGGCATGAGAGCGCGTTTCCGGCGATAGTGCTTGCCCCTGACAGGCGTGTCGGCCCACGCCTCCCGGAGCCGGACGGCAGCATGATCGCCATGGACTGGTCGACGCTCGCACCGACCGCCCTCGGCGGCGTTCTTGCCCTCGGGGGCGGCTTCCTCGGGCAGTGGTGGGGCGAGCGCCGCGGTAGCCCGGGAAGGCCGAGACCGTGAACACGAGCAGGCCGTCTGGGCAAGGCAGCAACGACGGGATGCGTATGCGGAGTTCTCCTCAGCATTCCATCGGGACTACGACACGGTCGTGGCCATGAATGTGGCAGGAGACGAGCCAGACTTCGAGTTCTTCTCCTCGCTGTACAACACGCTCTCAAGGGTCAAGGTCTTTGGTTCGGTTGAGGCAGACGCCATAGCCGAGGAGATGTTCGAGAACCTGATGTCGTACAGCGGGACGAGTGCCGAGATGCCCACACGTCGGGTGCAGGAGTCCCTCGATCGGTTCATCAGGCAGGCTCGTGATGACCTCGGAGTACCTGACTAGCCGAGTAGCCTGAGTGCTCGAATGGGCAGCCGCTGTCGATCAGACCTTGCCGTTCTGGTTAGGCCTCGTCGCTGATCCGTGCGACGGCGCTCGGATATAGAAACCCGAAACCGAACCCGCCGACAGCCCGGACGACGGTGATGTCGTTACGGAAGCCCACCGACGGGTCAGCGTCGGGTAACCCGGTGCTGACGCGGACATGAAACGCGCCAGCACCGGGCCCTAGCCCCACCACCTGTGCTCGACCCACGGATGGGCCGGGCCTCCCGACCCCTTGAAGGTCGGAAGCCTTGTCGAGTCCTTACGCGGCGTCCACGGTGAGCGAACGGGCCGCGCTGACTGGTGCCGGGATGACGGCGGCCAGTCGGGCGATGACGCGCAGCTGCGCCCCGTCGCGGCTCCACGCCTGGTCGGACTGGGTGTTGAGTTCGGCGCGGAAGTCCTGCCGGACCACGCCGTAGCAGCGGGTCGTGTCGGCCACGATGCCGTTGCCCGCCGCGAGGCTGGGCACGACCACAGCGCGCAGCCCGGCGATCGTCAGGTCGGCCCCGGTGTTGACCGGTCCTCCCGCCGTCTCGCGGGACATCTCCTCGGCCCACATGCTCGGCGTGACGAACACCGTGTTGGGGTCGCCCCCGGATCCCATGATCTCGGCGGCGGCGGCGATCACCGCAGCGCGCAGAGTCGAGCCCGCGACGTTCGACAGGGCGGCATACACGCCGTCCGGCTCCTCCGAGGCGGCACCGCCGTACAGGCACCCGGTGTCCACGGCGGGGCCCATGGAGCCCTTGATCGCGTCCCCGATGCCGGCCGCGAGGTCGAACGTGTTGTCCGCCAGCGACTCGTTCGACAGCAGGATGTTGCCGGCCATCTTGGCTGGCGCGACCACCGACGAGGAGTCCCCGGGCGTGACCTCGGGGATGACGCCGAGTTCGGCCACCCAGTCGAACCCGGAGGGGTCCACAGTGGGGAACGTGGCGGAGTTGCCGCCGATATCGCGGCGGGTGAGCGAATCGAAGAACCGAGCCCCGGAAAGGCCGCGATTCAAGATAGGAGCGAACACCTCTGTAGGGAAGGCGTTGCCGCTGAAAGAGGTTGTACTGATAGGCATTTCGAGCCACCTGTGCAGACGAAGCTTTCGTCTGCACGCGGCTCGACGCTCGCGGCCTGACCGGGCGGCTCAGATCAGCACGGCCCTGCGCTCATTCTGCCCGTTAACGAGACAGCCGGTCCACTTCACGCGCCAGATCACGCGCCCGTTGCTGCACCTCGGCCCGAAGACCGGGCTCGGTGGGCAGGAAGTCGGCCACGGCGCTGATGCCGCCCACGACGGACACGGCTGCCACCTCCACCAGGGCGCGCCGGTACCTGTCGCGCTGCTGGCGGTACCGCTCGTCCCGGGCAGCCATCAGCCCTGATCGCTGTCGTCGCTGGCGAACTGGACCCCGAGGCCGACGAAGGCCCGCTCGTCGGGGTCGAGCAGCGCGGCCATGACGCCGCTCATGACCGCGTCCCACGGCAGCCCGGCGGCTCGTGCGACTTGGTCCACGAGGAGGACGGCGAGCGCGAGCAGCGTCTCGCCGGATCGGGCTTTCGGGATGGCACTCATGGCCGTGGCCGTCCCAGCCCGGTCGCCTCGCTGGTACGTCACAACCGCTGCGCAGGCTGCCGACAGGTCCGCCATGCGGGCCTCCACCGTGGGGTTGTCCGTGTTCGTCATGCAGTTCTCCTCGTCGTGTGTCGGTGCGTTGCGTGGTGTCTGCGGATCGCGGCCTGTCGCGGGCCGCTGGCGTTGTGCTCGGTCGTCGCGATGCCCTCGTACTGGCACATCGCGCGCAGGTCCGGCAGAGCGGTCGGACGCAGGAGAAACCCCTGTCGCTTGCGGCACCAGAACGCGGGGAACCCGTGGGCCCGTAGCCAGCCGTAGCCCTCTGGTCGGTCCATGACCAGCAGGGCATATCGGGTCCGAGCCGTGGCGTAGACGTGCACGTCGCCAGTCACGCGCCCGGCCCCGCCGACCACGAATACTCTGCGGTCTCTTCTTCCTGTTCTTCTAGGCGTAGTTCCGTAGTAGAGGTGACCCCGTCCCGAACCTGACCGACCCGTACCGGGTCACGCGGATGGTCACGTGGGGTGTCACGCCGTGACACCGGTGATTACGACTCCTCGTCCGATAGCCCGGCAGCCTTCCTGCGCCTGCGTCGCTGGCGCGTGGCGTCGTTCCGGCGTCTGGCTCGGATCACCTCGGGCTCGGGCTGGTGCTCCATGAGGGCCATGACGGTGTAGCCACCGACGGCAGTGCGCCAGAAGCCCGTGGCGAGCAGCTCGGAGACGGCCCGGTTCACGTCCTTGGACTCGCCGAACCGGCGCACGTCGCGGTCGGTGATGAAGCCCCCGTTCTCGCGGCGCATGACCCAGCACAGCGCCTCCACGTGAGTCCGGAAGGCGGCGTCGCTCAGGTCCACCGAGGCGCACATGTCAGGGAACTCGTCAGGAATCTTCGCCCACGTCATCAGGAGCGCCCATCGGTCACGGCCCCGAAGGGGTCGCGCCGCCCGTCACCCAGCGGGGTCGCCCGTCGCGCGGCTTCGTCGCGGCGACGGTCCATGTCGAGCAGCGGTCGCGCCCACGCGAGCAGCGCGGCGTAGTAGTCGGCGTCCGTGGGGTCGAGTAGCGTTGCGCCTGCTACGTCCTCTTGTGAGTTCTGGGGCCGCCTGTCCGGGGCGGCCCTTCTCGTGTCCGGGCTCATGCCAGGGCTGCCTCGTCGTCGCGCAGCAGTGCCACGAGACGGTCCAGCGCTGCACCGTCCTGCACCGTCGGCGGAAGACCCTGCGCCGCGCGGGACGCGATGCAGCGGCGACGAATTTCGTCATCCGTCAGGCCATCGGCCGGCCCGCCTGGGCGGTCGTGTGGGTGCACGGCACCGCTCATGACCGCATCTCTCCCCGCAGCAGCGCCTCGATGCCGTGCACTGGCACCAGCACGCGACGGCCGATCCGGACCACCGGCAGCCGCGACTGGCGGATCAGGTGGTCGAGCGTCGTGAGTCCCAGCCCCAGCATGGCGGCGGCCTCGCGACGATCCACGGCTCGTGGTGTTGTCCCCTGTGTCATACGAGTTCCCTTTCCGGGCATGACAAAGCGCCCGGCCCCACGGGGAGACAGGCGCTCGATGGATGGTGATGTCGGCCCGGCCAGAGCGGACGCGGGCAAAGAAAAAGCCCCGACCGGCGATGCCGTCAGGGCTTGGGTTGCAGGGTCACTCCCCGCATGGTGCGGCGAGCGTAACCACCGGATCCGTCACGTGGCAACCTGCTCACGCACGTCCAGACTCGGGTTGAACCCCCCGCACAACGCGGCCAGCGTAGCAACGTGGTGCCTCACGTGGCAACGCGTGAGGGCGTGAGTGGAAACCGTTGGTACGTCAGTGGATGTGAGCCAGACGGCACACGACGACTGCACGCGCCTTGGCCCCCGCCATCGTCTCGTCACTCGACCTCGGCCTGCGTGGGTCCGGGCCCGGTCCGGGTCCTCGCGTACCCGGTATGCGAGGACCCGGACCGGGCCCGCGCACGGGGTCGAGCAGGACCACCCCGAGTGGCCGCGCCCCGGGCAAGGTCGCGGCCAGTGCCAGCGCAGCCGCCCTCCAGCGCCCAGCCCAGTGGCAGGCGTTTGCCGTGTCGTGGTGGTCGGCGCACAGCGCGTGCGGGTCATCGTCGGGCAGGGGCCGCGCGTCGCCCGGCAGGCACCAGTGGTGCCGTCCCAGCGCGTGGGCGTCGTCCCTGTCGTGGTCGTGCCAGCACTGCCGCCACAGGTCGTAGTAGCGGTCGTGGCGTCGTATCGGGCAGGCCACCGCACAGCAGCGCATACAGCCCGCCAGCGGGGCGCGCAGCGGGTCTGAGGAGTCCGGGCCGGAGAGGCCGCTGCCAGCGCGCCACAGTGGCTCCTGCCGCGTCATGCGCGCCAGTCGAGACTCACCCGGTCAGGGTCGAAGGTCTGCCAGTTGCCTTCGGCGTCCTTCCATCGCGCGCGACCCGGCACACCGCGAGCGATGGCGACCCCGGCGACCATCGCGCGCAACATGGCCCGTTGTTTCTCGAGCAGGTCGGCGCGCTGCGCCGCGCGCCACTGTCGATCCCATGCCGTGACTCCGCCGGACACCAGCGCCAGCGACTCCGCGCCGTCGCGTCGTGCCAGGTCGCGCCGCGCGGACTCCAGTCGTGCCGTCAGCGGCTCGCGTGCGGCCATCCACTCCGCCCGGCTGATCCGGCCATGGCCGAAGTCTTCGCTCAAAGACGACAAGTCCGTCTCCAGCGCGGACACAAGCGCCACGGCTTCGTCCACGTCACCACTGCCCACGCGCAGCCGCTCCGTCACCTCACCGGACTCGACCGCAGCCCGCACCAGCCTGACCACGTACGCCTCCAGAGCTTCGGCCTTGACGCTGACCCCGCCGCAGCCCTTGCCGACCGGCGCAGCGGTGCAGGCGTACTCACGCTTTCCGTCGCGCGTCGGGCGGCCACGCATCGGCGTCTGGCACACCCCGCACACAGCCAGTCCGCCGGACAGCAGGTAGGTACGACCAGAGGCCTTGCGCGCCCGCGCAGGGTCGGTCAGGGTCCGGCGCAGCCGCTCGACCTGCTGGCGCGTCAGGATGCCCTTCCACTCGGCCTTGGCGACGAACTCGCCGCCCCGCCACAGGGATCCCTGCTGGTTGTCGTTCGTCCGTCCCGGCGTGTGCTCGCGCCACCCGGCGACCCGGGCACTCACCAGCACCCCGCGCAGCGTGCTCCGCGACCACTGCCCTCCGCGCAGGCTGGGGATGCCGCGCGCGTTGAAGTCCTTCACCACCGACAGCAAAGCCTCACCGGCCAGCACCCGGYGCGCCGCCTCGCGGATGGCCGCCGCCTCCTCCGGCACCACCTCGAGCGTGTGCGTGCCGTCGTCGTTGCGCCGCCCTGCGTAGCCATAGGTCCGCAGCGCACCGTGCACCTTCCCTTGCTCAGCGCGTTGAAGCATCGCCCGCCGCACCCGCTCGGCCTTCTGTTGCGACTCGCCTCGCGCTACCGCGCCGAGGATGCGTGCAATGGTTTGCCCGGCCGCAGTGGACAGGTCCCACTCGCCGGCCTTCACGGTGACGACCTTGGTGCGGGTCGCCTCCTGCAAGTCGATCCAGTCCTCCAGTTCGCGCACCGACCGGTGCAGCCGGTCCGGGTGCCACGCCACCACCACGTCCACCTCGCCCGCCTTGATGGCGTTCACCAGCCGCGCGTACGCCGGGCGCACCTTCCCGCTGTAGGCGCTGATGTCGTTGTCGGTGAAGGTGTCGTGAGGGTCGTCGCTCGCCAGCGTCCAGCCCTCGCGCTCGACCAGTGCCAGACAGTCCTCGCGTTGGCGCGTGACACCCGCCTCCGTGCCGCGCCGGTCGTCGCTGATCCGGCAGTAGATCGCCGCTCGCTTCTGTGCCATGTCTCCCTGCTCCTCTCGGTGGTTCAATCAAACCACTTTCAGAGGGTATGTGCTGCCCGTCGCACCACGACGCCGGGACCGAACAGTCCGGGAACGTGCACCCATCGTCCCGCAACCACAACGCCCGCAGCTGCGCTGAGGTGAACAGCCGGAACCGGCGGCCCAGGTCAAGGACCTGACCGTCCTTGCCCAGCACCACCGGCACGATCCCGGCGTCGCACGCGATCCGCCGGGCGGTCTCGGGGGCGAGCAGCGCCCCGGCCTCCCCGGAGGCGAACACGGTCGCGGCGTTGGTCCGGGCGACGAGGTCGTCGAGGGTCACCGTCACGAACAGCTCGGCCTTCGGGGTCGTGGCCACCCCGCCCGCGGACGCCACGCCACGCCGTACCACCTCCAGCAACGCCTCCAGCCGCCGCTGCCCCGACGGGCGCCGGTCCGGCTCACCCTGCGCGGGGCGGGGCGCGGACAGCCCCTGAACCGCCGCCTCGATGACCGCCTTGGCCTCGGCGTCCACGACCATCGTGTACTCGAACAACCCGGTCCCGTCGGCGAACGGCTGCGACAACGACCGCGCCTCGCACGCCCGGTCCTGCTCGGCCTGGAGCTCTCCGAGCGCCCCATACCTGGCGACCAGGCGCTCCCGGAGCCCGCGCACGTCCTTCGGGCGGCCCCACGACGCGACGTCGACCAGCCCGGCCAGCACCGGCCCCTCCGCACCGTCGGCCAGGCGGGGCGCCAACCGGTCGAACTCCTCCACCACCACCGCCGCGGTCACCAGCGGCACCCGCGCCTCGCGGACGGCCGCTGTCACCGCGGCATACCGGTCATCCGCGGCGGCCTCGGCCAACCGCACCACCCGCGCGGACCCGCCCGCCCGCAGCGACGGGCAGTGGTCCAGCAGCCACGCGTGCGCACCCCCGCGACCCGCCCCGGCCTCACCCCGGTCCACCGCCTCGGCCAGCAGCTGCACCCGCGCCGCGTCGACCCGCACGGCCAGCTCGTCCAACGCACCCATCAGCGACCCGAGGTCGGCACCGCCTGCCGCCCACCAGGACTCGTCCACCCCGGTCAACGCGGCACACGCCGCCAGCACCGCCACGCGACGCTCCTCGAACGACATCCCCCCGGACATGCAACCAACCTACAGACAGGGTCTGACAACCCATACGCACGAAAACTGTTGCACCGCAACGAGATACGGCATCGTCACGGCACCCTCTGTCCACATCCGAAGCCCGCCGTCCGCACCGTCCACAGGAAACACCGAGGCGCGTCACAGGGCGTCGCCACCTCGGGGGCCTGCCCCAGGCACTGACACCACGACTCGGGCGCCACCCACACCGCGACCGTCACGCGGGGCTCCGGCCCTGCTGACTGACAGTCGCAGCCACCCGTCAGCCGCGCAACCTCGAGACTGACCACATGCTGGGACACCGATAGGATTACTCGGTGAGCACCCCCACAGCTGCGGCCCCCTCCGTCGACGCGACGGCCAGGGCGCGCGATCTCCTCGGCGTCTCCCGCCTGACCAACGCAGCCCTCACCAGCTGGCTGCACGGACTCCCGGGGGTCGACCAGGTGGGGTGCGAGGCACGTGCTGCAGGTCTGGGCACCCGCTCGATCAAGACGACCTCGAAGGCGTGGGCCATCGACCTCGCGGTGTCGATGATCGACCTCACGACGCTGGAGGGCGCCGACACCCCGGGCAAGGTGCGCGGCCTGTGCGCGAAGGCGATCACGCCCGATCCCACCGACCCGTCGACGCCTCGGCCCGCGGCCATCTGCGTCTACGGCGACATGGTCCCCACCGCCAAGGAGGCCCTCGGGCAGAGCGGCGTGAAGGTGGCCTCGGTTGCCACGGCCTTCCCGAGCGGCCGGGCGCTCATGCCGGTCAAGCTGGCCGACACCCGCGACGCCGTGGCCGCCGGAGCCGACGAGATCGACATGGTCATCGACCGGGGCGCGTTCCTGTCCGGCGACTACCTCACGGTCTTCCGCGAGATCGCCGAGGTGGCCGAGGCCTGCGTCCGCACCGACGGCAGCCGCGCCCGGCTCAAGGTCATCATGGAGACCGGCGAGCTGGTCACCTACGACAACGTGCGGCGGGCGTCCTGGCTCTCGATGCTGGCCGGCGGCGACTTCATCAAGACCTCCACCGGCAAGGTCTCCCCCGCGGCCACCCTCCCGGTCACGTTGATCATGCTCGAGGCCGTCCGCGACTGGCGCGACCTGACCGGCGAGATGGTGGGCGTGAAGCCGGCCGGCGGCATCCGCACCAGCAAGGACGCGCTCAAGTTCCTCGTCACGGTCAGCGAGATCGCCGGCGACGACTGGCTCGACCCACACTGGTTCCGGTTCGGCGCCTCCAGCCTCCTCAACGACCTCCTCCTGCAACGCCAGCGGATGGCGATCGGCGCCTACTCCGGCGCCGACTACGTCACCGACGACTCCCCCAGCCTCTACTGACACCTGCGAATTCGAGGAACCTGAAGCCATGGCCAAGTTCGAGTACGCACCGGCGCCGGAGTCCCGCGCCGTCGTCGACATCAAGCCCTCCTACGGGTTGTTCATCAACGGTGAGTTCACCGAGTCGCAGGGTGGTTCCGCCTTCAAGACCATCAGCCCCGCCACCGAGGAGGTCCTCGCCGAGGTCACCTCGGCGAGCGACGCCGACGTCGACCGCGCGGTCGCCGCCGCCCGTCGTGCCTACAACGGTGTCTGGGGCCGGATGTCCGGCGCCGACCGCGGCAAGTACCTCTTCCGCATCGCCCGCATCCTGCAGGAGCGGGCCCGCGAGTTCGCCGTCCTGGAGAGCCTCGACAACGGCAAGCCGATCAAGGAGAGCCGCGACGTCGACGTGCCCCTGGCTGCGGCGCACTTCTTCTACCACGCGGGCTGGGCCGACAAGCTCGACTACGCCGGCCTCGGCACCAACCCGCGGCCGCACGGCGTCGTGGGCCAGGTGATCCCCTGGAACTTCCCGATCCTCATGCTGGCCTGGAAGATCGCGCCCGCCCTGGCCACCGGCAACACCGTCGTCCTCAAGCCGGCCGAGACCACGCCGCTGACCGCGCTCCTCTTCGCCGAGGTCGTCCAGCAGGCCGACCTGCCGCCGGGTGTCGTCAACATCATCACGGGTGCCGGCGCCACAGGGCAGGCCATCGTCGACCACCCCGACATCGACAAGCTGGCCTTCACCGGCTCCACCGGCGTCGGCAAGATGATCGCCCGCTCGATCGCCGGCACCCGCAAGAAGGCCACCCTCGAGCTGGGCGGCAAGGCGGCCAACATCGTCTTCGACGACGCCCCGCTCGACCAGGCCGTCGAGGGCATCGTCAACGGCATCTTCTTCAACCAGGGTCACGTCTGCTGCGCCGGGTCTCGTCTGCTGGTCCAGGAGAACATCGCGGCCGACGTCGAGAAGCGGCTCAAGCGCCGCCTCGAGACGCTGCGCGTCGGCGACCCGCTCGACAAGAACACCGACGTGGGCGCGATCAACTCCAAGGCCCAGCTGCAGCGGATCGTCGACCTCACCGCCGCCGGCGAGGCCGAGGGCGCCGAGCGCTGGGACAACGGCTGCGAGCTGCCGAGCAAGGGGTTCTGGTTCCGCCCGACGGTCTTCACGGGGGTCAGCCAGACCCACCGCATCGCGCAGGAGGAGATCTTCGGACCGGTGCTGTCCGTCCTGACCTTCCGCACCCCGCACGAGGCGGTCGCCAAGGCCAACAACACCCCCTACGGCCTGTCCGCAGGCATCTGGACCGAGAAGGGCTCGCGCATCCTCTGGATGGCCGACCAGCTCCGGRCCGGCGTCGTCTGGGCCAACACCTTCAACAAGTTCGACCCGACCAGCCCCTTCGGTGGCTACAAGGAGTCCGGCTACGGGCGGGAGGGTGGCCGCCACGGCCTCTCCGCCTACGTCACGACGGGAGACAGCAAGTGAGCCCCACGGCCGAGGCACGCGTCGACGTGCGCAAGACCTACAAGCTCTACATCGGCGGCAAGTTCCCGCGCTCGGAGTCGGGTCGTTCCTACGAGGTCGTGGACGGCCGCGGCAGGTTCCTCGCCAACGCCGCCCAGGGCTCGCGCAAGGACGCCCGTGACGCGGTCGTCGCCGCACGCGGAGCGTTCGCGGGCTGGGCCGGCGCCACGGCATACAACCGGGGCCAGGTGCTCTACCGCGTCGCCGAGGTGATGGAGGGCCGCAGGGCCCAGTTCGTCGCCGAGGTGCGCGCCAGCGAAGGCGTCGCCGAACGTCGTGCCGAGACGATCGTCTCGCAGGCCATCGACCGCTGGGTCTGGTATGCCGGGTGGACCGACAAGCTCGCGCAGGTCCTCGGCGGGCTCAACCCGGTCGCGGGGCCGTACTTCGACATCTCCGCTCCGGAGCCCACCGGCGTCGTCGCCGTGCTGGCGCCGCAGCGCTCCTCGTTGCTCGGGCTGGTGTCCGTGCTGGCCCCGGTGATCTGCTCCGGCAACACAGCGGTCGTCCTCACCAGCGAGCTGCGTCCCCTGCCGGCCATCACGCTGTCCGAGGCGCTCGCCACCTCCGACGTCCCGGGTGGGGTCATCAACCTCATCACCGGGCGCACGGCCGAGGTGGCGCCGTGGCTCGCGTCGCACCGTGACGTCAACGCCATCGACCTCACCGGCGCCGCCGATGCCGAGGGCGTGAGCTGGGGCGACCTCGAGTTGGCCTCGGCCGAGAACCTCAAGCGGGTCGTGCGCCCGGCGGGCGAGGGGTCGGAGGCAGTCGAGCCGGACTGGTCGCGCACCCCCGACCTGTGGCGGATCACGGCGTTCCTCGAGACCAAGACGGTCTGGCACCCCAAGGGTCGCTGACCCTTGCCGATCCCCTCACCGGACGCGACGACCACCGCCCGGGTGGTCGTCCTTGCCGGTCCCAGCGGCGCGGGCAAGTCCCGGCTGGCTGCCCGGCTCCACGGCGCGCACGGCTGGCCGATCGTGCGGCTCGACGACTTCTACCGCAACGAGGACGACCCGGCGATGCCGCGCAGCGAGGAGCTGGGCATCGTCGACTGGGACCACCCGGACTCCTGGGACGGTGGTGCGGCCGTCGACGCCCTGAGCACGCTGGTCGCCACGGGCGAGGTCGAGACCCCGGTCTACGACATCTCCCTCAGCCGGGCGGTCGACACCGGGACCGTGCGCGCCGACCCGCACGACCTGGTCCTGGCGGAGGGCATCTTCGCGGCCGAGATCATCGGCGACCTGCGCGACCGCGGGCTGCTGGCGGGCGCCTACTGCGTCCACCACCACCGGCTGGTGACCTTCGTCTGGCGGCTGCTGCGCGACCTGTCCGAGCACCGCAAGCCACCGTGGACACTGGTGCGTCGCGGCCTGGCCCTCATGCGCGACGAACCGCGCGTCGTGGCCCGGCAGGAGGCGCTCGGAGCGGTCTCCGCGCGGGCCAAGGACCTCGAACCGCTGCTGTCCGCCCTGGCCCGCTGACCCAAGACCGCCCCAGGTCGAGCGACCCCTCCTCGCAAAACGGTGGTTGCGCTACAAAACGGGGTCTCTGGAGCCCGTTTTGTGGCGCAACCACCGTTTCGCGGATTCTCGCGGCTCGGCGCCCGGACGACACGTCCGTCGGTTAGGGTGCCAGCACGTCAGCGAGGGGGAAGTACGCACATGACCGACCCGCAGTGGGTGGCACCCGGCACCAGTGGGCCCGTGGAACCGCAGGCCACCCCGTCCGGTGGGCACCCGGCATACCCATCGCCGGCCACCCCGTCCGGTGGGCACCCGGCATACCCCCCGCAGGCCGCGCCTCCGTCCGGCTCCGCGCCGCAGGGTTTCCCGCCCGGTCCCTCCCCGCATGGTTTCCCGCCCGGCTCCGCGACGGGCCGTTCCGGGCCCCCGGTCCCGGGCCAGCCGTGGGGAGCCCACCCGGCGATGGAGTTCCGGCCGGGGGTCATCCCGCTGCGACCACTCGCCCTCGGCGACCTCTACGGCGCCGTGATCAAGGCGATCCGTGGCAACGTCGCCGCGACCATGGGTCTGGCCTTCGTCACCACGCTGATCTTCCTCGTCCCCACCACGGCGCTCGGTGCCTGGGTGGCCTCACAGGAGTCCCTCGACCTCGAGTCCACCCAGACCCTCTTCCCGGTCGCCGGCACCCTGGGATCGGTCGTCCCCTCGCTGGGCACGTCAGGGTCGGCCATCCTCCTGACGGGGTTCGTCGCCTTCGTCATCAGCCAGGCCGTGATGGGACGCAAGGTCACCGCCGGACAGACCTGGGAAGGCACGCGTGGTCGGCTGATCCCCCTCGTGGGCGCCACCATCGTCACGGGGCTGGCCATCCTGCTCGCCCTCACCGCGGTCCTCGTGCTGCCGGTGATCGCGGTCGTCGGGGCGGCCACGGCGTCCGACAACTCGGGTCTCGTGGGGGCGATCCTGCTCGCCGTCGTCGCGGCCCTGGTCGCGATCGTCCTCGTCCTGTTCCTCTCCACCCGCCTGGCCTTCGTCGGGGTCGCCGTGGTCCTCGAGAAGGTCGGCGTGGGCGAGGGCATCACCCGTTCCTGGCGGCTCACGTCGGGGAGCCAGTTCTGGCGCGTCCTGGGCATCCGCTTCCTCACCAGCATCATCGTGGGCGTCGCGGCCCAGATCCTGGCCGTCCCCCTGGGCATCATCGGCGGGGTCGGCATCGTCGCCTCGGGTGACCCGGGGAACGTCTACGTCTTCCAAGCCATCGTGGCGGGGGTGTCCGGCCTGATCACCGGCGCCTTGACGACCCCGTTCACCGCCGGGGTGGACGCCCTGCTCTACGTCGACCAGCGCATCCGCCGTGAGGGCTTCGACGTGCAGCTGATCACCGCCGCCCAGGCCGACGCCGCACGTCAGTGGCCGGGAGCCACCGCCGCGAGATGACGAGTCCGACCACCCCGTTCGCCGGGCCACCGCTCGACCCGAGCTCCCCCCAGGCCAGGCAGTGGGTGCTCGACGAGCTCGCCAAGGGTCGGTACACGACGGAGCCCTCGCTCTGGCAGCGGTTCGTCGAGTGGCTGCAGCACCTGGTCAGCGGCCAGCCGGGGGCCGGGCTGATCCCCGCCTGGGGGGCCGCCCTCGTGGTGGCCGTGGTCCTCGCGGTGGCCGCGCTCGTGATCCTGCGCCTGGTCCGCGCCGAGCCGTCGACCCGCCGCGGCCGGTCCGGGCGGGCCGTCCTCGACGACGAAGGGCTCAGCGCCGCCGACTACCGTGCCCGCGCCCGCGCAGCAAAGGCCGGTGGCGACTGGGACGCCGTGCTGCTCGACAGCTACCGGGCGCTGGCCACCTCTGCCGTCGAGCGGACGCTGCTCACGGACCTGCCCGGACGCACCGCGCACGAGGTCGCCCTGGCGCTGGCCCCGGTCTTCCCTGCCCAGGCTGCCTCCCTCGCCGCGAGCGCCACGGAGTTCGACGCCGTGCGCTACGGCCACCGCCGCACCACCCAGGCCCTGGCCACGGCCACCGCCGAGCTCGACGCCACCGTCCTGGCCGCGAGGCCGGTCCTGGGTGAGCTGGTGGGATCGTGACCCCAGCCACGCCCGCCCCCACGACACGCCCCGCCACGACGACCCTTCCCATCACACCGTCCGTTCCCGCCGCGCACGCGGCGACCCCCACCCTCGGCGGACCGCTCCCCCGGGCTGACCGCGCCACCCGCCTGCGTCGACGAGCGGTGTGGGGGCTCGTCGTCGCCGTGGGGGTGTCGGCCCTGGTCGCCATGGCCCTCGCCACGACCGCGCCCGACCAGGTCCTCGACCCCGACGACGCCGGACCCATGGGCGGCAAGGCACTCGTCGAGGTGTTGCGCGACCACGGGGTCGCCGTCGAGGTCGTCCGCTCCGCCCACGCGCTCGCCGACGCAGCTCCGGGCTCCGGCACCACGGTGGTCGTCGGCAACCCCGCCTACCTCGGCAGCGACACCACCGAGCTCCTGCGCGAGGTCACCTCCGGGGCGGACCGGCTCGTCCTCGTCGCGCCCACGGCCGAGCAGCTGGCCTCCCTCGACCTGCCCCTCACCTCCACCGGCGCGGGCACCGAGACGACGGTCACGGCCGGCTGCCGCACGACGGTCGCGCGCGCCGACGACACCGCCGCCCTGGTCGACACCCGCTTCGTGCCCGTCCAGCGTGGCGGCGGGCCGGCCGCGACGTTGTGCTTCGCGCTGCCCAACCCACGCGGCGGTGACGACCCTGCGCCCGGCGACTTCGGGTTCGGGGCCGGACTGGCCGTCGTGCCGGCCGGTGCGAGCCACCCCGAGGTCGTGGCCGTCGGCATCGGCAGTGCCTTCACCAACCGTCGGGTCGGCGAGGAGTCGCACGCCGGCCTGGCCGTTCGCGCCATGGGGCACTCCCCACGACTCGTCTGGTACCAGCCCGGGATCGCTGACGTCGCGAGCGAGAGCGGCACCGGTGGCCCATCACCCTGGCCCGACTGGCTCGCCCCGGGAGCCGTCATGCTCGGCACCGCCGTGCTCGTGCTCGCGTTCGTCCGCGGTCGCCGCATGGGGTCGCTGGCCACCGAGCCGCTGCCGGTCGTCGTCCGCGCGGTCGAGACCACCGAGAGCCGCGGCAGGATCTACCGCCGTGCCCGCGACCGTGGGCGCGCCGCCGCCGTGCTGCGACTCGGCAGCACCGAGCGCCTCGCCCGCAGGCTTGCGCTGTCACCCCACGCCGTCGACGCGGTGCAGGCTGCTGCCGCAGCCGCCTCCGGTATGCCGCCCGCCCAGGTCGCGGCGCTGCTCACCGGGCCGCCGCCCACCACCGATGTCGAGTTGCACACGTTGGCCAACGCCCTGGCCGATCTCGAGGAGAGGGTCCGCACGTCATGACCGACCAGCACCAGTTCCCACCGCCGCCGGCTCCACCAGGGGAGTCCGTGGGCACCGACGCCCCCGCGGCCGGACCCGACGCCGCGGGTGCCACCACCGCAGCCACGGCACCGGCCGTCGTGCCGCCGTCGTCGACGGGTGGACCCCCGGCCGCTGCACCCGACGCGCGCGCGGCGCTCCTCGCCGTCCGGGCCGAGGTGGCCAAGGCGGTCGTCGGCCAGGATGCAGCGGTGGCCGGCCTGCTCGTGGCGCTCCTCGCGCGGGGTCACATCCTGCTCGAGGGAGTGCCCGGCGTCGCGAAGACCCTCCTCGTGCGGAGCATCGCGGCGGCCCTCGACGTGGAGACCAAGCGGGTGCAGTTCACCCCCGACCTGATGCCCGGCGACCTCACCGGCTCTCTTGTCTACGACGCCGCGAACAGCGACTTCACCTTCCGCCCCGGACCGGTCTTCACCAACCTGCTGCTCGCCGACGAGATCAACCGCACTCCCCCGAAGACCCAGTCCGCGCTGCTGGAGGCGATGGAGGAGCGCCAGGTCAGCGTCGACGGCCGGGCCCACCCGCTGCCGCAGCCCTTCATGGTCGCGGCCACCCAGAACCCGGTCGAGTACGAAGGCACCTACCCCCTGCCGGAGGCCCAGCTCGACCGGTTCCTGCTCAAGGTGACCCTGCCCCTCCCCCCGCGCGAGGACGAGATCAACGTCCTGCGTCGGCACGCGACCGGCTTCGACCCCCGCGACCTGCGCTCCGCGGGACTTCGTCCGGTCGCCTCCGCCGCAGACCTCGCAGCCGGCGCCGCAGCGGTCCGCACCGTCGAGATCTCCGACGAGGTCACGGCATACATCGTCGACATCGCCCGGGCCACCCGGCACTCGCCGTCACTCGCGCTGGGGGTGAGCCCCCGCGGGGCCACCGCGCTCATGGCGACCTCGCGGGCGTGGGCCTGGATCAACGGTCGCGGGTTCGTCACCCCGGACGACGTCAAGGCGCTCGCCCACGCGACCCTCGCGCACCGGCTCTCGCTGCGTCCGGAGGCCGAGCTCGAAGGCGTCAGCGTCACAGCGGTCCTGGAGAGCGCGCTCGGAGCGGTGCCGGTCCCGCGCTGATGTCCCTGACCTACCGCGCCGTCGCGCTGGCCCTCCTGGGGCTGGTGCCGGTCGCCGTGTGGCCGCACGGCGACACGGTGCGCTGGTGGTGGGTCGTGATGATCGTCCTCATCGGGCTCGACGTCCTGCTCGCGTCGTCGCCGCGCGGACTCACCCTCACCCGCGAAGGTCCCGGTCAGGTGCGCCTCGGCGAGGGCACCAGCACCTCGGTCCTGGTCACCAACGGGGGCCGTCGCAGGGTGCGCGGCGCGATCCGCGACGCGTGGCCGCCCTCGGCCGGGGCCGAGGCCACGAGGCACTCCCTCGACGTCCCCGCCGGCGAACGGGTGCGGATCACGACAGCGATGCACCCCACGCGCCGCGGTGACCGGTCCGCGCACCGCGTGACGGTCCGCTCCACCGGCCCCCTCGGGCTGGCCGCCCGACAACGCTCCTTCGAGCTGGCCGGCCGCCTTCGCACCCTGCACCCCTTCCCGGCCCGCAAGCACCTGCCGAGCCGGCTGGCGGTGCTCCGCCAGCTCGACGGCCGGGCCGCGCTGCGCACCCGCGGACAGGGCACCGAGTTCGACAGCCTGCGCGAGTACGTGGACGGCGACGACGTGCGCAGCATCGACTGGCGCGCCACCGCGCGGCGCCAGCACCTCGTGGTCCGCACCTGGCAGCCCGAACAGCACCGCCGCATCGTCATCGTCGTCGACACCTCGCGCACGTCGGCGGGGCGCGTCGACGACGCGCCGCGGCTCGACGCCGCCATGGATGCCGCCCTGCTCCTGACCGCGCTGGCCGGTCACGCCCGCGACCGGGTGCAGCTGCTGGCCGGCGACCGGGTGGTGCAGGCCCGGGTCGGGGGCAGCGACCGGGCCACGCTGCTGCACGACACGATCAGCACCCTCGCCCCCGTCGAGGCCAGGCTGATCGAGGCCGACTGGGGGCTGCTGGCCACCGAGATCCGCCGGCTCGGCACGCAGCGTGCCCTCGTCGTGCTCCTCACGCCGCTCGAGTCCTCCGCCATCGAGCAGGGGCTGGTGCCGGTGCTGCCCTCCCTCAGCGCCCACCACCGCGTGGTCGTCGCGTCGGTCGCCGACCCGGCGGTCGGCCGGATGCGCACCACTCGCACGACCGTGGCCGAGGTCTACGACGCGGCCGCCGCCGAACGCACCACGGCGCTGCGCCGGCGCACGGCGGCCGCCCTGACCAGCCTCGGCGTCGACGTCCTCGACGAGCCGCCCGACCTGCTGCCGATCCGGCTGGCCGACCACTACCTCATGCTCAAGCGGCAGGGACTGCTCTGACCCTTCCTGCAACCTGGGCGCCCTCTGGGGTGCTCAGGTTGCAGGTCAGGTGGCCACGATCGCCTGGTCGCCCACGTCGCGGGCGTCGAGGTCACCCGTGGCCCCCGCGAGGTGGGCGCGGCGGCCGACCACGAAGACGTAGACGAGGAAGGTCGACTCGGCCACCACGCCGATACCGATCCGCGCCCAGGTGGGCAGCCCGGACGGCGTGACGAAACCCTCGATCGAGCCGCTGACCAGCAGCACCGCCACGAGGCCGATCGCGATGGCCACGGCGGTACGGCCCTCCGCGGCGAAGGCCTGCAGTCGGGTGCGTGGCCCGGGCTCGACCCAGGACCAGAACAGCCGCAGGCCCACGGCAGCGGCGACGAACACGGCGGTGAGCTCGAGCAGCCCGTGCGGGAGGATCAGGCCGAAGAACAGGCTGGTGCGGTCGTTGGCCATCATCAGGGCAGCGATCACCCCGACGCTCTGCACGTTGCTGAACAGCACGTAGAGGACCGGCAGACCCAGCACGCCGAGCGCGATGCACTGGGCCGCGACCCAGGCGTTGTTGACCCACACCAGGGTCGCGAACTCGTGGTGCGGGAACTCGCTGTAGTAGTGCTCGAAGTCCGTGCCGACGTAGGCGTTGATCTCGGCCGGGGTGAGCTGGCTCGTGTAGACCTCCGGGTGCCGCAGCGTCCACGCTGCGACGAGGGCGATGACGAGCACGCTCGACAGGGCCGTGCTCACCCACCACCAGCGGGTGCGGTAGAGGGCTGCGGGGAACGTCCGGGTGAAGAACCCGAGGACGTCGGACCACGTGCTGGTCCGCGTGGCCACCATGCTGACGCGCGCACGGGTCAGCAGCATCGACAGGTACGCCACCACCGACGGGTCCGGGGTCGCCGACCGGACGACCGACAGGTCGGTGGAGACCCGCTGGTAGAGGTCGAGCAGCTCGTCGCCCTCCGCGCCCGTCAGGCGACGTCGCTTGGCCAGCTCCTCGAGGCGCCCCCAGTGCCGGCTGCGTGCGGCGACATACGCATCCAGGTCCACGGCGCCACTCTATGCTTCGGCCATGAGCACGGGGGCCGGTTACCGCAGCTACGCGGGCGACGACATGGTGACGGGCGAAGGGGTCGCCGTCGAGCTGCCCATCGCCGGGGTGCCCTCCCGGGCCGCCTCCGGCATGATCGACCTGCTCGTCGCACTGGTGGTCCTGGTGGTCGGCGCCATGGCCGTCGGCGTCGTCTTCGGCGGCACCTCGTCGGCCGTGGCCCGGACCATGTCGATCCTGCTGGTCGTCGGCGTGACCGTGGCCCTCCCCGCGGTGGTCGAGACCCTCACCCGCGGACGCACCCTCGGCAAGCTCGCCCTCGGGCTCCGGGTGGTCCGCGACGACGGCGGCCCCATCACGGCGCGTCATGCGCTCACACGGGCGCTGGTCGGGTGGCCCGAGATCTACCTGCTCCTCGGCTCCGGTGCCCTGGTCTCGGCGCTGATCAGCCCGCGGGCCAAGCGGCTCGGCGACATGGCGGCGGGCACCTACGTCGTGTCGCAGCGGGCGTCGCTGCGACTGCTCCCCCCACCGGTCATGCCTCCGCCCCTGGCCCAGTGGGCGGCGGGCGCCGACCTGGCCGCCCTGCCGCCCGGTCTGGCGATCGCCGTCCGACAGTTCCTGGGGCGCGCCCAGGGCCTGAACCCCGCCTCGCGCCAGGCGCTGGGCGAGACCCTGCTGCGCTCAGTCCTCCCCCACGTCTCACCCCCGCCACCGGCCGGGTTCCATGCCGAGTACGTCCTCGCCGCCGTCATCGCAGACCGGCGTCGTCGCGATGCCGAGCGGCTGGCTCGCGAGGACCAGCGCCTCGCCCGGCTGCTCCCCCCGGACCCGTTCGACCGCTGAGGCTCAGACCGGCACGGTCGGCTGCTCGAGCGCGAGGTAGCCGGGCTTCACGATCCCCTCGATGATGGCGAGCCGCTCGTCGAACGGGATGAACGCGGACTTCATGGCGTTGATGGTCACCCAGCGCAGGTCGTCGATCGTCCACCCCGCGTCCGAGACGAGCAGGCCCATCTCCCGCGACATCGACGTGCCGCTCATCAGCCGGTTGTCGGTGTTGACGGTGACCCTGAAACGCAGTCGCTTGAGCAGCGAGATCGGGTGCAGCGCAACGGATTCCGCGGCGCCCGTCTGGACGTTGCTGCTGGGGCACATCTCGAGCGGGATGCGGGTGTCACGCACGTATGCCGCGAGCCGGCCCAGGTGCACGTCGTCCGTGTCTGCGGCGATCGCCGCCGCGACGTCGTCGCCGAAGGCCCTGTCGCCGACGGTGATGTCGTCGACGATGCGGACGCCGTGGCCGAGCCGGTCGGCGCCGCACCACTGGATCGCCTCCCAGATGCTCGGGAGCCCGAACGCCTCCCCGGCGTGGATCGTGAAGTGGGCGTTCTCGCGACGGAGGTACTCGAACGCGTCGAGGTGCCGGGTGGGCGGGAAGCCCGCCTCGGCCCCGGCGATGTCGAACCCGGCGACTCCCTGGTCGCGGTAGCGCACCGCGAGCTCGGCGATCTCGGTGCTCTTGGCCGCGTGCCGCATGGCTGTCAGCAGCGCCGTCACCCGGATCGGGGTGCCCGCCTTGGCGGCCAGCTCCTCACCCTCCCGGAACCCGGCGTTCACGGCCTCGACGACGTCCTCGAGCGCCAACCCCGCGGAGAGGTGCTGCTCGGGGGCATAGCGGCTCTCCGCGTAGACGACCCCGTCGGCGGCTAGGTCGAGCACGCATTCCCGCGCGACGCGGCGCAGCCCCTCGGCGGTCTGCATGACGGCCAGGGTGTGGTCGAAGGTCTCGAGGTAGCGCACCAGCGACCCGGAGTCGGCGCTCTCCCTGAACCACGCGCCCAGGCTGTCGGAGTCGGACGCCGGCAGCCCGGCATACCCGACCTGGTCGGCGATCTCGACGATGGTCTCGGGGCGCAGCCCACCGTCGAGGTGGTCGTGCAGCAGCGCCTTGGGGGCGCGCAGGACCTGGCTCTGCAGGCTCGAGGTGTCGGCGTCCTTGGACTCCTTGCGGCCGAAGATCACGCGCCCTCCTCCTCGTCGCGGTTCACGGTCTCCGGGCTGAACGCGGGCAGGCAGACGGCGACGTACTCGGCACCCTCGGAGCCGGTGGAGTAGCGGATTCGCTCGCCCGCGCGGGTCACGACGCTCTGGCCCGCCTCGACGCGCAGCTGGCCGCCGTCGTGGTCGACGAGGACCGCACCCGAGACGACGAGCGTGATCTCGTCGAAGTCCGGCGCCTGGAACGGCTCGGTCCAGTCGGCCGGGGCCTTCATGTGGGCCACCGAGACGGCCTCGGTGCCGGTGTTCACCCGGCCGACGTGCTCGGCGATGATCTTGCCGCCGGGGACGGGAATGGTCGTGGGGTTCGTGATCAGCTCAGGCACCCGCCCAGCCTAGTGCTGGGGGTCGGGCCGGACCGGACGGCGGGGCACACCGATCGTTGACGCCCTTGCCTGGTGCGAACGGTCGTGCTTTTATTGGCTCCATGAGCAAGGGAGACGAGACCCGCGACTCGGTGCTTCGCGTCGCCCTGGCGCAGTCGAGCCAGCTCGGCCTGCGCGGCATCACCATCGGCGGGCTCGCCGACGCGATGGAGATGTCCAAGAGCGGGCTCTTTGCCCACTTCGGGTCCAAGGAGGGGCTGCAGTCCGCTGTCATGGACTACGCCGCCGAGGCCTTCACCCAGCTCGTCGTCCGGCCCGCCCTCAAGGAACCCCGGGGCGAGCCGCGGCTGCGCACCCTCTTCGACCGCTGGCTCGGGTGGGGCGGCTACGCCGACTACGCCTTGCCCGGCGGGTGCATCTTCGTCTCGGTGGCCAGCGAGTTCGACGACGAACCCGAGGGGCCGGTCCGCAGCAAGGTCGTGCAGATCGAGCGCGACCTGCTCGACTCCATCGAGACCATCGTCCGTGGCGGCATGACCGAGGGACAGTTCTCCGACTCGGCCGACCCCGCCGCGTTCGCCCACGACCTGCTCGCCATCGTCCTGGGCTACAACTTCTCTGCTCGCCTGCTCCGCGACCCGGCCGCCGAACGACGGACCCGGGACGCGTTCGAGCGCCTGCTCGACCACATCCGCGCCTGATCACCCACCCCCAGGAGAGGTCTCGTCATGTCGGTTCAGAAAAGCACGATCGATCGTTTCTTTGGTCCCGCGCGGCGCTCCCCCGTGGCCGCGCCCCTGCCGTCCCACCCCGCCCTGCCGTCCCACCCGGCCCTGCCGGTCCGCCCGTCCCGGCCGGTCCTGCGCATCCGCCCGTCCCGGCCGGCCCTGCGCACCTCCCCGAGCGGGACCGAGGCCGTCGTCGCAGCGACCGGCCTGCCCGGGTCACCGGCCGTCCGGCAGCTGTTCGCGACGCTGGAACGACGTTCGCCCGAGCTGGGCGGGCTCGTCGCGGAGCACCTGTGGTTCCGGTTGCCGGCCAGCCCGGCGGAGGCGGTTCGTTCGGCCCGCACCCCTCGCGGCGGTGAGCCCTTCTCGGTCCGCTGGGCCCACGGGACCGTCCGCGGCCGGGTGTACGGCGACTGGGGCAACCCCACGGCATACCTCGTGCACGGGTGGGGCGGCTGGTGGCAGCAGCTCGGCGCGCACGTCGAGCCGCTGGTGGCCCGTGGCCTGTGCGTCGTCGCCTTCGACGCCCCCAGCCACGGCGACTCCGGGCCGGGGGTGCACGGTGGACGCTCGACCACCTTCGTGGAGATGGCCGAGGGGCTGGCGGCGGTGGTGGCCGAGTTCGGGCGCCCCACGCTCGTCGTGGCCCACTCCGCCGGAAGCCTTGCCGCCGTCCATGCCCTCGGGCTCGGGGTGCGACCCGACTCCCTCGTGCTCGTGGCGCCACCGGACGGGGTCGAGGCGATGCTGCCCGTCTTCGCCCGGGCGCTCGGGGTGGGCCCCCGGTCACAGGAGGTGATGGTGCGCCGGGCCGAACGTCGCGTGGGCACACCGGTGGCCGAGCTCGACCTGCTGACCATGGCCGCTCGACACCCCTCGCTGCCCCACCTGCTGGTGGTCCACGACCGCGGCGACCGGGAGGCACCGCTCGCCGGCGCCGTGCGGGTGACGAGCGCGTGGCACGGTGCACGCCTGTTTGTCACCGAGGGGCGCGGTCACCGTCGGGTGCTCTGGAGCCCCGAGGTCGTCGAGCGGGTGTCGTCCTTCGCTGCTGCGGCGGCCGACCGGGTCAGGAGATCTTCTCGATGACCAGCGGCAGCAGGTCGGGGCGCGAGCCCTCGGGGGCGATGGTGAACGCCCCGTCCAGCGACTCCAGGGCGCGCTCGAAGCGCTCCGGGGTGTCGGTGTGCAGGGTCAGCAGCTTCTCTCCGGCCCGCACCGTGGCACCCGGCTTGTAGTGCATCTCGACGCCGGCGCCGGCCTGCACCGGGTCCTCCTTGCGGGCCCGTCCGGCGCCGAGGCGCCATGCGGCGATGCCGACCTTGAGGGCGTCGAGCTGGGTCAGCACCCCGTCGCCCGGGGCCAGGACGTCCTGGCTCTCCTTGGCCACCGGGAGAGGGGCGTCGGGGTCTCCGCCCTGGGCGCGGATCATCGCCTTCCACGCGTCCATGGCGCGGCCGTCCTTGAGGGCATCGGCAGGGTCGACGTCCTCGCGTCCGGCGCACGCGAGCATCTCGCGGGCCAGCGCGAGGGTCAGCTCGACGACGTCTTCCGGCCCGCCACCGGCCAGCACCTCGACCGACTCGCGCACCTCGATCGCGTTGCCCGCGGTCAGGCCGAGCGGCACCTGCATGTTGGTCAGCATCGCCACGGTCTTCACCCCGGCGTCGGTGCCGAGGTCGACCATCGTGCGGGCCAGCTCGCGGGCGTCGTCGACGTTCTTCATGAACGCGCCGCTGCCGACCTTCACGTCGAGCACCAGGGCACCCGTGCCCTCGGCGATCTTCTTGCTCATGATGGACGACGCGATGAGCGGGATCGCCTCGACGGTGCCGGTCACGTCACGCAGGGCGTAGAGCTTCTTGTCGGCCGGGGCGAGTCCGTCGCCCGCGGCGCAGATGACGGCGCCGACGTCCTCGAGCTGCTTCATCATCGCCTCGTTGCTCATTGCCGCCCGCCAGCCCGGGATCGACTCGAGCTTGTCGAGGGTGCCGCCCGTGTGGCCGAGGCCACGACCTGAGAGCTGCGGCACCGCGACGCCGCAGGCTGCCACGAGCGGCGCCAGCGGGAGCGTGATCTTGTCGCCCACGCCACCGGTGGAGTGCTTGTCGGCGGTCGGGCGCGACAGGCCCGAGAAGTCCATCCGCTCGCCGCTGTTGATCATCGCGCCGGTCCAGCGGGAGATCTCGCGCCGGTTCATGCCGTTGAGCAGGATCGCCATCGCGAGGCTCGACATCTGCTCGTCCGCGACGGCACCGCGCGTGTAGGCGTCGATCACCCAGTCGATCTGCGCATCGGACAGCTCGCCCTTGCCCCGCTTGGCGATGATGACGTCGACGGCATCGAAGGCTTCGCTCATGGGGCCATCGTGTCAGACCCACGACCGGCCCGACCATCCGTGCCCCGGGTGGAGCGTTGGCCCCCGGCTGGACCCGGCCCATGGGCCGACTTCACGGGCTGCGCGGGGCGAAGAGCCCGGGAGAACCGGGCGATTGGCCGAATTCCGCGGGCGGGGTCGGGCGGGGTCAGGCGGGGTCAGGCGGGGTCGAGCGGGATCCGGCGGGGTCAGGCGGGGTGGTGGGCCGCGGTCAGGTTGTCGGGACCGAAGGCCTGCGGCAGCACCTCGCTCATCGGCAGCACACCCTCGGGAGTGAGCAGCAGGCACTCGGGCCCGCCGTTCTCCCAGAGCAGCTGTCGGCAGCGACCGCACGGCATCAGCGGCTGGCCGTCGCCACCCACGCACGACACCGCGACGAGCCTGCCGCCACCGGTCGCGTGCAGCGCGGAGACCATGCCGCACTCGGCGCACAACCCCACGCCGTAGGCGGCGTTCTCGACGTTGCAGCCCGCGACCACGCGGCCGTCGTCGACGATGCCGGCCACCCCGACGGGGAAGTGCGAGTACGGCGCATAGGCCTTGCCCATGATCTCGATCGCCTTGGCGCGCAAGGCTTCCCAGTCCACGTCTTCCGGAGCGGGAGGTGCGGTATGCGGCGCAGCGGGCTGCGCGGCATACCCCTCCCCCTGCTCGGACCCGAGGTCAGTGGACACCTAGCTGCCCTCGCCCTTGCGGTAGATCTGGCCGTCGGCTGCAGGCATGCGCAACCGCTGTGAGGCGAAGGCGAGGACCAGCAACGTCGTGACGTAGGGGGTGGTGCCGGTGAGCTCGGCCGGCACGGCGTCGACCGCGAAGTACCACCAGCCGACGAGGACGCCGATCACGATCGCGAGACCGCCATGGACCACTCGCTGGTTGCGGACGATCTGCCAGACGCCGACGGCGACGAGCAGCACCGCGAACAGCAACAGGAACGCGTGCACCGTGGCGCCGCCGCGGAGCTGGACGGCGTCGGTGTAGCCGAACAACGCGGCACCGGTCAGCAGTCCGCCCGGACGCCAGTTGCCGAAGATCATCGCGGCGAGGCCGATGTAGCCGCGGCCACCGGTCTGGCCGTCGCGGTAGATGTTGGCCGCGACGAGGGCCAGGAAACCTCCACCGAGCCCGGCGAGGCCGCCGGAGACGATCACGGCGAGGAACTTGTAGCGGAGCACGTTGACACCGAGCGACTCCGCCGCCACCGGGGACTCGCCCACGGACCGCAGCCGCAACCCGAACGCGGACCGCCACAGCACCCACCAGGTCGCGACGAAGAGCAGCACGGCGATGATCGTCAGGACCGACACGTGGGTGCACAGGGCGCGCAGGATGGCGGCGACGTCGCTGACGAAGAACCAGTCCTTCTTCTCCACGGTGCCCAACCCGTCGGACAGCCCGGGGATCGTGAAGTCCGGCAGGGAGTCGATGGTCGGCGACTGGGTCGGCCCACCACCGGGGAGCCCGTTGAAGAACCGGGCGGCGAGGTACTTGGCGACACCGAGGCCGATGATGTTGATGGCGACACCCGACACGATGTGGTCGACCCCGAAGGTCACCGTGGCGACGGCGTGGATCAGCCCACCGAGCATGCCCATGACGATCGCGCCGAGGACGCCGGCCCACGGGCCCATGTGGTAGCCGAAGAACCCGGCTCCCCACGTGCCGAGGATCATCATGCCCTCGAGGCCGATGTTGACCACACCAGCCCGCTCGGACCACAGGCCACCGAGACCGGCGAGGCCGATGGGCACGGCGAGGCCGATGGCCGCGGCGAGGGCACCGGACGACGCGATGTCGTCGGCGCCGGTCACCAGGCGCAGCACGGAGATGACGGCGATCGCACCGACGGCCACGATGGACCACTCGCGCAGGCCGAACCGACGACGCTTCGGGCGGTCGACGACGGCCTCCCTGCCGACCTCGAGTCCTGCGGCGCTCATGCCGGGGCTCCTTCCGTGGCGGGGGCGGCTTCTCGCTGGGCCGCCAGCTCGCGCGCGACCCTCGTCTGCTCGATGCGCTTGTCAGCCCGGCGGATCAGCTCGTAGGCGATGACGACGGCGAAGAGGATGACGCCCTGGATGATGTTGACCAGCTCCTGGGCCACGTTGGCCTGGATCTGCAGCGCATTGGACTGGACGTCGAGGAAGGCCCACAGGAGCGCGGCGAAACCGATGCCGACCGCGTTGTTGCGCCCGAGCAGGGCGATGGCGATGCCGGCGAACCCGAGCCCCGACTGGAACGTCGTGCCGTAGTTGTGGTCCTGCCCGAACAGCAGGGGCATGCCCACGAGCCCGGCGAGGGCACCCGACGCGATCATCGCCGTCATCACCATGCGGGGCACGTTCACCCCGCTCGCGACCGCGGCGCTCTCGGACCGACCGGTGGCCCGCAGGTCGAACCCGAACCGGGTCTTCCCCAGGACGAACCAGTAGAGGAGGCCGACGAGGACGGCCAGGATCAGCAACGTGTAGACGCGGTTGGTCGCGCCGGGGATCAGCTTGAAGCCCTGCAGCTGCGAGGACTCGGGGATCGTCTTGGTCTCGATGCTGTTGGAGCCCTCTCCGCGGCTGGAGACCTTGAGCAGGAGCCAGCTCACCACGCCGGTGGCGATGGCGTTGAGCATGATCGTCGAGATCACCTCGGAGACGCCGCGCTTCACCTTGAGGTATGCCGCGATGCTGGCCCACAGCCCGCCCGCCACCATGGCGACGATGATGGCGACGATGACGTTGAGCCACCCGGGGAGCCAGGCCTGGCCGGCGAAGATCGCTGCGGCGAAGGCTGCGACGCGGTACTGGCCGTCGACCCCGATGTTGAACAGGTTCATCCGGAAGCCCACCGCGACCGCGATGGCGGACAGGTAGAAGACCGACGCGGCGTTGATGATGTTGACGGTCTGCCGGGGCTTGGGCACCGCGAGGATCGTCTTCCAGACCTCTCCCACGGGGTCGCCGACGGCGACCAGCACGAGCGAGGTCACCACGAACGCGACCACCAGCGCCAGCACGGGGGCGGCCAGGCTCATCACGATCCGGCGTGGGTTGAGGCGGGTCATGCCGTCTGCTCCTTCTCACCGGCGCCGGTCATGGCCGCACCGAGGTCTTCGGCGGTCACGTGGTCCGGGTCGAACTCACCGGAGAGGCGGCCACGCAGGATGACACGGATCGTGTCGGACAAGCCGATCAGCTCCTCCAGGTCGGCAGAGATCAGGAGCACGGCCAGTCCCTTGCGACGGGCGGCCCGGATGTGGTCCCAGATGCTCGACTGGGCACCCACGTCGACACCACGGGTGGGGTGCGAGGCGATGAGGACCTTGGGCTCGTGGCTCATCTCCCGGCCGATGATGAGCTTCTGCTGGTTGCCACCCGAGAGGGACCCGGCGGTGACGAAGATCGACGGGGTGCGGACGTCGTACTCCTTGACGATCCGCTCGGTGTCGGCCTTCGCCGCGGCCGCGTCGATGAGCTGGCCCTTCACGTTCGGCGACTCGGTCTGGTGGCCGAGGATCCGGTTCTCCCACAGCGGCGCCTCGAGGAGCAGGCCGTGGCGGTGCCGGTCCTCCGGGATGTAGCCCACCCCGGCCTCACGGATCTCGCGGACGTGCCAGTCGGAGATGTCGGTGTCACCGAGGAAGACCTCGCCGGAGCTCGGCTCGCGCATCCCCATGATCACCTCGACGAGCTCGGCCTGGCCGTTGCCCTCGACCCCGGCGATCCCGAGCACCTCGCCCGCGTGGATGGTGAGGGAGATGCCGTCGAGGATCGGGCGGCCGGTGCCCCCACCGAGGACGATGTCGTCGAGCCGGAGGAGCACGCGGTCGGTGACGGTGGACTCCTCGGTCGTGGGGGACGGGAGCTCGGAGCCGACCATCAGCTCGGCGAGCTGCCGGGCGTTGACGGACGCGGGGTCGACCGTGTCGATGGTGGTGCCACGGCGGATGACCGTGATGGAGTCGGCGACCCTGAGCACCTCGTCGAGCTTGTGCGAGATGAACAGGACGGTGAGCCCTTCGTCCTTGAGCTCGGCCAGCTGGTCGAACAGCTCGTCGACCTCCTGGGGCACGAGCACCGCCGTCGGCTCGTCGAGGATCAGGGTCTTGGCCCCGCGGAACAGCACCTTGAGGATCTCGATGCGCTGGCGGGCGCCCACGCCGAGGTCGGCGACGAGCGCGTCGGGGTCGACGTCGAGCTTGTAGGCATCGGAGATGCGCTTGATCTCGCGGCGCGCGCCGTCACCGATGCCGTGCAGCTTCTCCGCGCCGAGGACGACGTTCTCGAGGACGGTGAGGTTGTCGGCCAGCATGAAGTGCTGGAAGACCATGCCGATGCCGGCCGCGATGGCGTCCGACGGCGAGTGGAGGTTGACGACCTGTCCGTTGACCTTGATGGTGCCCTCGTCGGGGCGCTGCACGCCGTACAGGATCTTCATCAGCGTGGACTTGCCCGCGCCGTTCTCCCCGACGATCGCGTGGACCGTGCCGCGGCGCACCGAGAAGGTGATGTCCTTGTTGGCGACCACCCCCGGGAACCGCTTGGTGATCCCCTCCAGCTCGACGGCCGGGGCACCACCTTCCGAGGTCGAGGTCGGGGTCAGCGCTGGAGAAGCAGTGATGGCTCACACTCCTGGTCCGGGCCCGCGACATCGCGGGCGGGTGGCGCAAATGGGGGCACATCCGACAGCGGTGGTCCGCCGGGTGCGGTGGGCGATCAGACAAGCACACGGCCCGGGTCCGACGCTACCGCGCCGCCCGGGCCGTGTGTTGCCCACATGCCCTACAAAGGGCCCTTCAACAGCAAGGTTGATCAGGGGGTGACAGGCACCTTGATCTCGCCGGAGATGATCTTGGCCTTGAAGTCGTCGAGCTTGGCCTTGATGTCGTCGATCTGACCACCGGTCGTGGAGTAGTCCACGCCGCCGGCCTTGAGGTCGTAGATGTTGTTGCCCGTGAGCTCCTTGCCCTCGGACGCCGACTTGATGAAGTCGTACACCGCGACGTCGACCTTCTTGATCATGGACGTCATGATGACCGAGCGCACTGCAGCGGGGGCGGTGAGGGCCTGGTCGGAGTCGACACCGATCGCGAGCTTGCCCGCGGCCTTGGCTGCCGTGAAGACGCCACCACCGGAGCCACCGGCAGCGTGGTAGACCACGTCGGCGCCCTTCTGGTACATGCCGTCAGCGGCGGTCTTGCCCTTGGCCGGGTCACCGAAGCCGCTGAAGTCCGGCGGCTGGGTGAGGTACTGGGAGTCGATCTTGATGGCCGGGTTCACGGCCTTCGCGCCGGCGATGTAGCCCGCCTCGAACTTCTTGATCAGCGGGACGTTGACGCCACCGACGAAGYCGATGTGACCGGTCTTGGACTTCAGGGCAGCCGCCGCACCGACGAGGAACGAGCCCTCGTTCTCGGCGAAGGTGATCTGGTCGACGTTCGGGCCCTTGGAGTCGTCCGACGCGTCGTCGACGATGGCGAAGTGCACGTCGGGGTTGTCCTTGGCGGCCTTGCCGACCGACTTCGCGTAGGCGAAGCCCACTGCGACGACGTGGGTGTAACCGGCGTCGACGAGCTGCTGGAGACGCTCCTCGCGGGCGGCCTCGTTCTCGCCGTTGACCGCGGCGGCTTCCTTGGTGTCCACGCCGAGCTCGGACTTGGCCTTGTCCAGACCCGCCGCTGCGGAGTCGTTGAAGGACTGGTCACCACGGCCGCCGACGTCGTAGGCCATGCCGACCTTGATCGTGGCCTTCTTGGTCGTGCTCGAGCTGGAACCGCTGGACCCCGAGCCATCGCCCGAGTCACCACATGCGGCGAGGGTCAGTGCTGCCACCGACATCACCGCTGCAACCTTCATCGTGTGACGCAAGGCTGTCTCCTGTTCTTTGGTATGCATGAGGCGCTCTGGTGCGCCACTAGGCCGTGAGGATAGCCCGACGAACCAAGTCGTTCGTCAGCCTTGGAGTACTTGGGGCACAAACCGTTACCGATCCGCGACTGTCACTCATGCAGGTGCAGGAGCTGCGGCCCGCGTCTTGACCACACCGGCGACGACGGCACCTGCGAGCAGCCGCGCTCCCTGGACCACGGAGCCCTCGTCGACCACGAGGTCGCCCTGGTGCAGGTCGTAGGTGGGGCCGCCGGGCGTGCGGGTGCCCAGCCGGGCCATCGCGCCGGGCACCTGGCGCAGGTACCACGCGAAGTCCTCGCCGCCGAGCGACTGGGGCGTGCCGACGGCCACGAGACCGGTGCCCTCGACCGCCGCCCGGAGGACCTCGATCGCCTCCAGGTCGTTGACGACGGGCGGCACCCCCTGGACGTGCTCGAGGACTGCCGTCACGGCATACGGGGCCACGACGTGCTGGACCGCCTCGGCGAGGAGGGGGCCGATCGTCGTCCAGGCCTGCGCGTCGAGCATGCGCAGCGTGCCGGCGATGGCACCGCTCGAGGGGATGACGTTGGCCGCCTGGCCGGCGTGCACCTCGCCCCAGACCAGCGCGAAGGCGGTGCGGGGGTCGAGCCGTCGGGACAGCACGGCGGGCAGCTCGGTGACCACCTTGGCGAGGGCGAAGGTGAGGTCCTCGGTGAGGTGGGGGCGCGAGGTGTGGCCACCGCGACCGCTCAGGTGGACGCTGACGCGGTCGGCCGCCGCGGTGATGGGGCCCTCGCGCAGGCCCACGCTGCCCACGTCGAGGCTGGGGTCGCAGTGCACGGCGAAGATGGCGTCGACTCCGTCGAGCGCCCCCTCCGCGATCAGGTCGACGGCGCCGCCGGGGATGACCTCCTCGGCGGGCTGGAACAGCAGCCGCACGCCGATGCCCTGCTCGCGCAGTGCCTCCTCCTGCTGCTTGAGCGCCAGACCGGCGCCGACGAGGGCCGCGATGTGCACGTCGTGCCCGCAGGCGTGGCAGATGCCCTCGGTGGTCGAGGCCCACGGCAGGCCGGTGCGCTCCCCCACCGGCAGGGCGTCGAGGTCGGCCCGCAGCGCCACGCGGTAGGCCGGCTGCTCCGCGCCGAGGTCTGCGACGAGTCCGCTCACGGGAAGGGTGCGCAGGGCGATCCCGGCAGCGGTCAGCCGCTCGGCGACCGCCGCGGTCGTGCGGGCCTCGCCGCGGGAGAGCTCCGGGTGGGCGTGCACGTCGTGCTGGAGGTCGAGAAGCTCCGGGGCGAGGGCGTCGATGGTGGCGCACAGCGCCATCAGGAGGTTGTCGGTCATGTCAGCGCGCACTCTACTCGCGGCGTCGGCGGGTCTTTGAGCGATCCAACGGGTCCTGGTCCGTCGGATCGCTCAAAGACTCGGGTTGGGGCGGGGTTAGAACGTCTCGCGCGGGACGTAGAGCCCCCAGACGTCGCGCAGCGCGTGGCTGACCTCGCCGCCGGTGGCGCGCAGCCGCAGGGCCTCGCGCATGGGGTAGAGCAGGTTGTCGGTGCCGCGGGCCGCCTCGCGGACCGCCTCGAGAGCGGCCTCGACGGCGGCGTTGTCGCGTTCGGCCCGCAGCGCGGCGAGCCGCTCGCGCTGGTCGTGCTCGATCTGGGGGTCGACCCGCAGCGGCTCGTAGGGCTCCTCCTCGTCGAGGGCGAACCGGTTGAGCCCGACGACGGTGCGCTGCTTGCTGTCGATCTCGAGCGCGATGCGGTAGGCCGACCGCTCGATCTCGGACTTCTGGAACCCCTGCTCGATCGCGGCGACCGCTCCCCCGCGGTCCTCGACGGCCTGGATCAGGTCGAGCGCGGCGGCCTCGACGTCGTCGGTCATCGACTCGACGACGTAGGACCCGGCGAACGGGTCGACGGTCTTGGTCACGTCGGTCTCGTAGGCGATGACCTGCTGGGTGCGCAGGGCGAGGCGGGCGGCCTTCTGGGTCGGGAGCGCGATCGCCTCGTCGAAGGAGTTGGTGTGCAGCGACTGGGTGCCACCGAGCACTGCGCCGAGGCCCTGGAGCGCCACCCGGACGAGGTTGACCTCGGGCTGCTGGGCGGTCAGCTGCACCCCGGCGGTCTGGGTGTGGAACCGCAGCATCTGGCTCTTGGGGTTCTTCGCCCCGAACTCGTCACGCATGATCCGCGCCCAGATCCGGCGGGCGGCCCGGAACTTCGCGACCTCCTCCAACAGGGTCGTCCGCGCCACGAAGAAGAACGACAGCCGCGGGGCGAAGTCATCCACGTCGAGCCCAGCAGCCTGGGCCGCTCGCACGTACTCCTTGGCGTTGGCCAGGGTGAAGGCGATCTCCTGCGCGGGCGTCGCCCCGGCCTCGGCCATGTGGTAGCCGCTGATGGAGATGGTGTTCCAGCGCGGCAGCTCCTTGTGGCAGTAGGCGAAGATGTCGCTGATCAGCCGCAGCGACTCCTTCGGCGGGTAGATGTAGGTGCCGCGCGCGATGTACTCCTTGAGCACGTCGTTCTGGATCGTGCCGGCCAGCCGCGACGCGTCGGCGCCGTTCTCCTCGGCGACCAGCTGGTACATCAGCAGCAGGGTCGCGGCGGGCGCGTTGATCGTCATCGACGTCGACAGGTCACCGAGCGGGAGCCCCCCGAAGAGGGTGCGCATGTCGTCGATCGAGTCGATCGCGACGCCCACCTTGCCGACCTCGCCGTGGGCGATGGCCTCGTCGGAGTCGTACCCCATCTGGGTCGGCAGGTCGAAGGCGACGGACAGCCCGCCGGTGCCGTTCGCGACGAGCTCGTGGTAGCGCTCGTTGGACTCCTTCGCGGTGCCGAACCCGGCGTACTGCCGCATCGTCCACGGACGCCCGGTGTACATGTTCGGGTAGACACCCCGGGTGTAGGGGAACTCCCCGGGCGCACCGAGCTGGGAGTCGGCGTCGAAGTCCGCGAGGTCGCCCGCGGCATACACGGGCTTGATCGGGAGGTCGGACTCCGTGCGGGTCTGCAAGCGGTCTTCGGGGACGTCGGCGGCCATGCCGCCCACGATAGTGAGCCGGTATGCCGCGTGGTCGCCGCTCGTGGCCCACCTCACCGTGGGCTCGGTCACCCCCGGGCGGCGGCGGCTTCTCATGCAAAAGGCGAGTTAGCGCCATCGGACTCGGCGCTAACTCGCCTTTTGCATGAGAGAGCGTCGGTGTGGTGCGGTCAGTAGCCGAGCTCGGCGCGGCGCTTGTCCCAGCGGTCGGAGAGCTGCTGCATCTCCTCGGTCACGAACTCGAGGAAGGCCACGCTGAGGGCCAGCCGGTCGCCGGCCGTCGTGCCCCGGCCGCCGACCTGGTCGACGCCCTCGCGCAGCGTCTGGGTGAGCGGGGCGTAGATGTTGGCCGAGTTCATCATCACGTCGTGCCACGCGTCATCGGCGACGACGTAGACGTCACGCCGGCTGCCCTGCTCGCGCTCCCGGTGGATCATCCGCATCTGCTGCAGCGAGCGCACCGCACCCGACACCGACGCCGGGCTGACCGCGAGCACCTCCCCGAGCTCGGCTGCCGTCATCCGGCCGTCGTCGTCGGCCAGCAGTGCGGCGAAGACCCGCGAGGGGAGGCGCTGCATCCCCGCCGCGGTCAGGGCCGACCCGAAGCGCTCGACGAACCGTGCCGGGTCGGCGGCGGCGGCGGCGGGAGAGGGGACCATGAAGGGAGTTTAGATCATTCAGAGATTTCTGAAAACAGTGTATGGTCGGGGCCATGACCGCTGTCATCGAGGCCGTCGGCCTCACCAAGAAGTTCGGCACCACCACCGCACTCGACGGGCTCGACCTCACGGTGCACGAGGGAGAGGTGCACGGCTTCCTCGGCCCCAACGGCGCCGGGAAGTCCACGACGATCCGGGTGCTGCTCGGCCTGCTGCGATCGGACGGCGGCACGGTGCAGGTGTTCGGCCGCGACCCCTGGAAGGACGCCACCGAGCTGCACCGGCAGCTCGCCTATGTCCCCGGCGACGTCGTCCTCTGGCCCAACCTCACCGGTGGCGAGGTCATCGACCTGCTGGGCCGTCTGCGCGGAGGCGTGAACGAGGCCCGCCGCGCTGAGCTGCTGACGGCCTTCGAGCTCGACCCCTCGAAGAAGGGYCGCTCCTACTCCAAGGGGAACCGGCAGAAGGTCGCGCTCGTCGCGGCGCTGGCCTCCGACGTCCCCTTGCTCGTCCTCGACGAGCCCACCTCAGGGCTCGACCCGTTGATGGAGAAGGTCTTCCAGGAACACCTGGCCCGCGTCCGCGCCGAGGGTCGCACGGTCCTGCTGTCCAGCCACATCCTCTCGGAGGTCGAGACCGCAGCCGACCGCGTGAGCATCGTGCGGGCCGGCCGGATCGTCGACTCCGGCACCCTCAGCGACCTGCGCCACCTCACCCGCACGAGCATCACTGCCACCCTCGCCCGGCCGGTCGCCACGGTGGACGCCGAGAGCTGGCCGGGGGTCGACTCGGCCCGGGACGACCGCGGCCGCGTCGTGCTGTCGGTCGAGACGAGCGCGGTCGGCGAGGTGCTGCAGCGGCTGGGCACGCACGGCATCGAGGCCCTGACCTGCCAGCCGCCGACCCTGGAGGAGCTGTTCCTCTCGCAGTACCGCGACGCCCTGCCCGCCCCGGCCCCCCGGGCAGAGGTCTCGGCATGACGTCGTTCGCCGGCACCGGGGCACTCCTGCGGCTCGCGTGGCGCCGTGACCGGTGGATCATCACGATCGGCGCGCTCCTCATGGCCGCCACGGCCTACGCCTCGATGGCCGCCACCCTGGACCTCTACGCAGACCCTGCGCAGGCCGCCGCCGGCGCGAAGGTCATGGCCGACAACCCGTCGCTCACGGCGTTGTACGGGCCGCTCCCCTCCCTGACCTCCGAGGGCATCGGCGTGCTCAAGACGATCATGATGGGCAGCCTGTTCAGCGCGTTCCTCGCCTTCGCCATCGTGCGGAGGCACACCCGCACCGAGGAAGAGGAGGGCCGCTTCGAGCTCGTCGCGGGTGGCGTCGTCGGCCGCCGGGCACCCCTGACCGCTGCCGTCCTGCTCGCGCTGTCGGCGGTCGTCGGCACCGCCGCGCTCTCCTCCCTCAGCCTGCTGCCCACCGGGGTCGACGCGACCGGCGCGCTCGCCCTGGGTGCGGTCGAGGTCGTCGCCGGGCTGGTCATGACCGGGATCACCGCCGTCGCGGTCCAGCTGACCTCCACGACCCGCGGGGCCGGTGGCATCGCGATCGCCGCGCTCGGCGTGGCCTTCGCCGTGCGCGCGATGGCCGACACGACGACGGGCCGGGGCCAGGACCTCGTCTATGCGTCGTTCCTCGGCTGGGCGGAACAGGTCAGCCCGTTCGGGGAGAACCGGCTGTGGTGGCTTGTGCCTGCGGTCGCCTTGACGACGGCGCTCCTCGGGGTGGCCGACGTGCTGCTCCAGCGGCGTGACCTCGGGGCCGGCCTGTGGGCCGCCCGCCCGGGCGCGTCCCGGGCGAGTGCGTCGCTGGGCTCCCCCCTGGGCCTGGCCTGGCGCCTGCACCGCGGGTCGCTGCTGGGGTGGACGATCGGGTATGCCGTGCTGGGCGTTGTCGTGGGGAGCATCGCGAGCTCGGTCAACCAGATCGTCGACAGCCCGGCCGTCGAGGAGATGTTCCGCAAGATGAGCGGCGGCCAGGGATCGATCGTCGACGTCTTCTTCGGGGCCGAGCTGCGGTTCATGGCCGTCGGGGCCGCGGCATACGGCATCTCGACGACGCTCCGGCTCCACTCGGAAGAGGCCACCGGACGCGGAGAGGTCGTCCTGGCGACACCGGTCAGCCGGTGGAGCTGGCTCACCAGCCACGCCGTCATCGCGGCGGCCGGCTCGGTGTGGCTGCTCGCCGTCGTGGGGGTCGCGGCGGGCTTCGCCGCGGGAGCGGTGACCGGCACCGGGGTGTCGGACCTGCTCCCGGCCGCCCTGGCGACCGCCCCGGCCGTCCTCGTGTGCGTTTCGCTCACGGTCGTGCTGTTCGGGCTGCTCCCCCGGTGGTCGTCGCTGGCCTGGGGGCTGCTGGCCGTGTTCGTGCTGCTCGGCGAGTTCGGCGCCCTCCTGTCGCTCCCGGAGTGGGCGCTCGGGCTGTCGCCGTTCGACCACCTCGGCAGCCTGCCCGGCGGTGACGCCAACGCCCTGGGGCTCGTGGGGCTGCTCGTCGTCGCGGCCGTGGCGGCTCTCCTCGGCGCAACGGCCTTCCGGCGCCGCGACCTCGCCACCTGACGCCGGACGCTGGTCGTCCCAGCACAGGTTCCTCGTTCGCGGACACCGTGCAACCTGTCCGTGACCGAGCAACGTTTGCTAGCAAAGGTTGCTCGGTCGGGCGGGGGGGTCAGAGGAGGTCGGTACGTCCCTCGGCGCGCAGCGCGTCGACGACGGCCTTGACGTCCTGGGCGCGCTCGCGTGACATCACGAGCAGCGCGTCCGGCGTGTCGACGACGACCACGTCCTCGAGCCCGACGACGGCCACGATGCGGTCACCCCCGGGGACGACCACCCCACCCGCGTCGACCACCCGCACGGTGGAGGCGTCGCCGAGGACCCGCACGCCCGGCATACCGGCGGCGTCGGAGAGCAGGGCACCGAGGGAGCTGAAGTCGCCCACGTCGTCCCAGCCGAAGCCACCCGGCACCACGGCGACCCGGCCCTCGGCCGCCGCGGGCTCGGCGACGGCGTGGTCGATCGCGATCTTCTCCAGACCCGGCCACACCGTGGATAGCTGCGACGGGTCGGCAGCGAGGGTCCGCAGCCCAGCGGCCAGCGCGGGGTGCCACTGCGCGAGCAGGTCGAGCAGCACCGTGGCCTGTACGACGAACATCCCCGCGTTCCAGCGGAACCGGCCCGTGGCAAGGTACTCCTCCGCCCTGGCGCGGTCGGGCTTCTCCACGAACTGCGTCACCGCGTGCACCGTGCCCGACCCCAGCGAGTCGCCCAGCTCGATGTAGCCGAACCCGGTCGAGGGATGGGTGGGCTCGATGCCGATCGTGACGAGATAGCCCCCCTCGGCCGCGGCCACCGCCTCGACGACGCAGGCCCGGAAGGCATCCTCGTCGCCGATGACGTGGTCGGCCGCGAACGACCCGAGCACGGCCGACGGGTCACGCGCCTCCAGCACCGCAGCAGCCCAGCCGATCGCAGCCATCGAGTCGCGGGGCGCCGGCTCGGCGAGCAGCTGGTCGTCGGGCAGGCCCGGCAGCTGGTCGGCCACGGCCACCCGGTGGGCGTCGCCGGTGACGACGAGCACGCGCGGTCCGGTGAGCGGGGTCAACCGGTCCCACGTCGCCTGGAGCAGCGAGCGCCCGGTGCCGGTGAGGTCATGGAGGAACTTGGGCGAGGTGGCCCGTGACAGCGGCCACAGCCTCGTGCCCGCTCCGCCGGCAGGGATCACCGCCCAGAAGTGGTCGTTCGTTGTCGCAACCTCGGTGGTCGCCGCCGATGACATGGCCGGAACGCTAGCCGACCCACCAGCCGGTCACCTCCCGCTCACCCGACACACCCCTGTCCGTGGCCGTCTCCTCACCCCGGGTGCGGACGCTGGAGTCGTGCGAGTGGCCATCGTGACGGAGTCCTTCCTCCCCTACCTCAACGGCGTGACGACCAGTGTCTGCCGGGTGGTGGAGTGCCTGCGCGACGGCGGCCACGAGGTCCTCGTCGTCGCCCCCCGACCCGCGCCCACGAGCTACGCCGGGTATGCCGTGCACGGCCTCGCGTCCGTGCCCGTGCGGCAGTTCCCGGTCGGCCTCCCCCTCGGTGGCGAGGTGGAGACCCTGCTGCGCGACTTCGCCCCAGACGTCGTGCACGTCGCGTCGCCGTTCGTCCTCGGGGCCAGCGCCCTGTCGGCCGCCGACCGGTTGGGACTGCCCACCGTGGCCGTCTACCAGACCGACATGCCCAGCTACATCCGGCAGCACGGCCCCGGCGTGGTGGGGCGCGGGGCGGCGCGAGCGGCCTGGCGCTGGATCCGTCGCATGCACGAGGTCGCCGACCTGACCCTGGCCCCGTCGTCCGCCACGCTGGCCGAGCTGCGGGCGCACGACATCCCCCGCACGGCTCTGTGGGCCAGGGGGGTCGACGCCGTCCAGTTCCACCCCGGCTGGCGGCTCGACGCCGGCACCCGCGCCCTGCGCCGCTCCCTCGCTCCCGACGACGAGGTCCTCGTCGGCTACGTCGGCCGGCTCGCCCCCGAGAAGGAGCTGGAGCGGCTGACGGCTCTCGCCGGGGTCGCCGGGCTCAAGGTCGTGCTCGTGGGCGACGGCCCGACCCGTGCCCACGACGCCGCCGCGCTCGCGTCCGCCGGGGTCGACGCCGTCTTCCTCGGGCGCCGCCAGGGCGACGACCTCGCGCGGGCGTATGCCGCGTTCGACCTCTTCGTGCACACCGGCACGCGGGAGACCTTCGGCCAGACCCTCCAGGAGGCGGCCGCCACCGGGCTGCCGGTGGTCGCACCCGCCAGGGGTGGCCCGCTCGACCTCGTCGACCACTCGCGGACCGGTCTGCTGTTCGAGCCGGACGAGCCCGGTTCCCTGCGTGAGGCGGTGCTCCACCTGGCCGGCGACGGCGCCAAGCGGCGGGCCATGGGCGAGGCCGCGCGACGGCAGGTCGCCGGGCGCTCGTGGGCGGCCCTCACCGACCAGCTGCTCGGGCACTACGACGCCGCCCAGCGGGCCCGATCTCTGGCGGGCTAGGGCGGACTACCCCTGGCAAAACGGTGGTTGCTCGACGAAACGGCGCCCACAGACCCCGTGTCGTCGAGCAACCACCGTTTCGCGAGGTGGGGACGCGGCATACCGGCCGGTAACCCGCCCTGTCTGGTTTCTCACAGCAGGGGCGTTCACGGTGCACGCTGCCGGGCCGATAACCTGACGGGCGTACTACGGCCCTCGACGCTGGACGACGACTGCCGTGACATCTGCTTCGAAAGGGACGCGCAGTGGCGCAGGCAGCCAACGGGACCCTCTACCGCGGCCGCGAGGGCATGTGGTCGTGGGTGGCCCACCGCATCAGCGGCGTACTGATCTTCCTCTTCCTCTTCGCGCACGTGCTCGACACGGCGCTGGTGCGGGTCTCCCCCGACGCCTACAACGAGGTGATGGGGGCCTACAAGAACCCGGTGGTGGGGCTGGCCGAGGCGGGCCTCGTCGCCGCGGTGATCTTCCACGCGCTCAACGGCCTGCGCATCATCGCCGTCGACTTCTGGTCCAAGGGGCCGAAGTACCAGCGACGGCTCTTCTGGGGCGTCGTCATCGGTTTCGTCGTGCTCTTCGCGCCCTTCGCGATCCGGCACCTGACCATCGTGTTCACGCACTGAGAGGCCGGGGGAACTCATGAGCGCCACCACCGAGACCAACTACCACGCCGGCCCCGACGCCGTCTCCAAGAAGAAGTCCCGCTATCGCCGGGTCTCCAAGGGTCGCGGCAACTTCGAGCTCTGGTCGTGGGTCTTCATGCGGGCCAGCGGCGTGCTGCTGCTCGTCCTCGTCTTCGGCCACCTGTTCGTCAACCTCATGCTCGGCGAGGGCATCCACGGCATCGACTTCGCGTTCGTCGCCGGCAAGTGGGCCAGCCCGTTCTGGCAGACCTGGGACATGCTGATGCTGTGGCTGGCCGAGCTGCACGGGTTCAACGGGGTCCGCACGATCATCAACGACTACACCGAGAAGGACCGCACGCGGTGGATCCTCAAGGGTCTCCTCGTCGCGAGCGCGCTGCTCGTCATGGTGCTGGGCACCCTGGTCATCTTCACCTTCGACCCGTGCCTCGACCCCTCCTCCACCCTCTCCGTGTGCGCACGATGACCCTGGATCGCCAAAGGAACCAACACTGATGCAGACGCACAAGTACGACGTCGTGATCGTCGGGGCCGGTGGTGCAGGCATGCGCGCCGCGCTCGAGTCCAGCACCCGCACGCGCACGGCGGTGCTGACCAAGCTCTACCCGACCCGCTCCCACACCGGCGCGGCACAGGGCGGCATGTGTGCCGCCCTCGCCAACGTCGAGGAGGACAACTGGGAGTGGCACACCTTCGACACCGTCAAGGGTGGCGACTACCTCGTCGACCAGGACGCTGCCGAGATCATGTGCCGCGAGGCCATCGACGCCGTCATCGACCTCGAGAAGATGGGCCTGCCGTTCAACCGCACGCCCGAGGGCAAGATCGACCAGCGCCGGTTCGGAGGCCACACCCGCAACCACGGTGAGGCCGCCGTCCGCCGGTCGTGCTTCGCCGCCGACCGCACCGGCCACATGATCCTCCAGACGCTCTACCAGAACTGCGTCAAGCAGGGCGTCGAGTTCTACAACGAGTTCTACGTCCTCGACCTGCTGATGAACACCGGCGCCGACGGCGTCGAGCACACCGCGGGGGTCGTCGCCTACGAGCTGGCCACCGGCGAGCTGCACGTGTTCCAGGCCAAGTCCGTGGTCTTCGCGACCGGAGGCACCGGCAAGGTCTTCAAGACCACGTCGAACGCGCACACCCTCACCGGCGACGGCATGGGCGTGGCGTTCCGCCGCGGCATCCCGTTGGAGGACATGGAGTTCTTCCAGTTCCACCCGACCGGCCTCGCCGGCCTCGGCATCCTGCTGTCCGAAGCCGCCCGTGGTGAGGGCGGCATCCTGCGCAACGCCGACGGCGAGCGCTTCATGGAGCGCTACGCCCCCACCATCAAGGACCTCGCACCCCGCGACATCGTCGCGCGATCGATGGCCAACGAGGTGCGCGAGGGCCGCGGCGCTGGTCCCAACAAGGACTACGTGCTCCTCGACCTCACCCACCTCGAGCCGGCCCACATCGACGCCAAGCTCCCTGACATCACCGAGTTCGCCCGCACCTACCTCGGCGTCGAGCCCTACACCGAGCCCGTGCCGGTCTACCCGACGGCGCACTACGCCATGGGTGGCGTGCCCACGAACGTCGAGACCGAGGTGCTGCGCAACAACACCGACGTCGTCCCCGGCCTCTTCGCGGCCGGCGAGGTCGCGTGCGTCTCCGTCCACGGGTCCAACCGCCTCGGCACCAACAGCCTGTTGGACATCAACGTCTTCGGGCGCCGAGCCGGCATCGCCGCCGCGGAGTATGCCGCGCACGCACCGTTCGTCGAGCTGCCGGCCAACCCGGCCGGGCTCGTCGAGGGAATGGTCGAGACCATCCGCACCCGCGAGAGCGGCGAGCGAGTGGCTGACCTGCGCCGGGCGCTCCAGGAGACGATGGACCGCAACGTCCAGGTGTTCCGCACCGAGGCCTCCATGAAGGAAGCCCTCGGCGTCATCGACGAGCTCAAGGAGCGGTACGCCGCGGTCGTCGTGCAGGACAAGGGCAAGCGCTACAACACCGACCTGCTCGAGGCCATCGAGCTGGGCTTCCTCATCGAGCTTGCCGAGGTCATCACGCTCGGCGCGCTGGCCCGCAAGGAGTCCCGCGGCGGACACTTCCGCGAGGACTACGAGGCCCGCGACGACGTGAACTTCATGCGCCACACGATGGCCTACCGCGCGCCGGTCACCGACGTGGAGCAGGGGCCCAAGTTCGCCGACGAGGTGCGCCTCGACTACAAGCCCGTGACCGTCACCCGCTACCAGCCGATGGAGCGCAAGTACTGATGACCGCCACTGCAGAGAAGGCCACGACCGGCGACTCCCCCAAGGCGGGGGCCGTCCCGTCGTTCACCGTCACGCTCAAGATCTCGCGGTTCGACCCCGAGACCGACAGCGAGCAGCACTGGGAGACCTACCAGGTCACCGCGCACGCCACCGACCGTGTCCTGGACGCGCTGCACCAGATCAAGTGGGACCAGGACGGCTCGCTGTCGTTCCGCCGGTCCTGCGCCCACGGTGTCTGCGGCTCGGACGCCATGCGGATCAACGGCAAGAACCGGCTCGCCTGCAAGACGCTGATCAAGGACGTCAACCCCGACAAGCCGATCACCGTCGAGCCGATCAAGGGCCTTCCCGTCGAGAAGGACCTCATCGTCGACATGGAGCCGTTCTTCGACGCCTACCGCGAGGTCATGCCGTTCCTCATCACCGAGGGCAACGAGCCGACGCGCGAGCGGATCCAGAGCCAGGCCGACCGCGACCGGTTCGACGACACCACGAAGTGCATCCTCTGCGCCGCGTGCACCACGAGCTGCCCGGTGTTCTGGAACGACGGCCAGTACTTCGGCCCTGCCGCGATCGTCAACGCCCACCGCTTCATCTTCGACAGCCGCGACGACGGTGGCACGCAGCGCCTGGAGATCCTCAACGACAAGGAAGGGGTGTGGCGCTGCCGCACCACCTTCAACTGCACCGACGCCTGCCCTCGCGGCATCGAGGTGACGAAGGCCATCCAGGAAGTGAAGCGCGCGCTCCTGACCTCGCGCTTCTAGCCTTGGTCCTCGTGACAGAGTCGTCGCGAAGCCGCGCCACCGGGTGTCGCGGCCATCGAGCTGGGCGCTTGGTCTCGACGGTCGCGCTCGTGGTGGCGGTCGCAGTCCCCGGCTCGGCGGTGGCACTCTCGCCCGCTGCTGCCGTCGCGGCGGTGAGCACGCCCCAACCCAGCCCCACGACGAAGGCGCTCCCGACGCCGGCGAGCACGGTGGACCCGCTGATGTCGATCGGGGGGCCGCAGCTGGCGTCGATGGGGGTCGTCACGGACCTGCCGGCCGGGGTGCCCGCTCCGCCCGTGCTGAAGGACGTGTCGTGGGTGCTGGCCGACCTCGACTCGGGGAAGGTGATCGCCGCCAAGGCCGCCCACGCGCGGCTGCTGCCGGCGAGCACGCTGAAGACGCTCACCGCCCTCACCCTGATCCCCGAGGTGCCGGCCACCAAGGTCTTCGTCGCGACCCAGGCTGACGCCCACGCCGACGGGACGCGAGTCGGGCTCGTCCCCGGGCTGCCCTACACGGGACGCCAGCTCTTCCAGGGGCTGTTGATGTCGTCCGGCAACGACGCGGCCTACGCGCTGGCCGAGGCCGGCGGCGGGCGCGAGGCGACGCTGGCCGCGATGAACGAGCACGCGGCATACCTCGGGGCGCATGACACGGTCGCGAAGGACCCGTCGGGCCTGGACGTGCCGGGGCAGACGTCGAGCGCCTACGACCTCGCATTGATCGGGCGAGCAGCGCTGCAGCTCAAGGACTTCCGCGTGTATGTCGCGACCAAGCAGGTCGACTTCCCCGGGGGTCTGATCCCGAAGCGGAAGAAGCGGGCGACGTTCAAGATCCAGAACCACAACCGGCTCCTCTACAACTACGAGGGCACCATCGGGGTCAAGAACGGCTACACGGAGAAGGCCAACCGCACCTTCATCTCGGCGGTGACCCGTGGCGGGCGCACCTACCTGCTCACCGAGATGTACGGGCTGGACTCGTCGTGGCGGCCGCAGGCGGCGATGTACGACTGGGCCTTCGCGTACGGCGCCCGCGCCGGAGCCGTGGGCGAGCTCGTCGCCCCGGGCTCGGTCACGACCCCGCCGACCCTGCCACCGAACACCGCGACGCCCAGCCTCCCGCCCCCCGCCGGTGAGCCGGTCGCGCCAGGGGCGGCGGGGGCGGCGGGGGCGGCGGGGGCGGGGGCCAGGGCGGCCATCCCCGCCTCCACCCCGGACGACCGCGTCGTCGTGTCCCTCACGACGCTCGGGCTCGCCGGCACCGCCGTCGTGCTGCTGGCCCTCACGGTCCTGGTCATCGCCCGGCGCCGGGTCGTCAAGGCCCGTCGCGCCGCGCGACACCGCTGACCCGACCCCGCGGTACCGACCGCCGCTGGACCGGGCCAGTCGACCCACCGCGGGCGCCCGGTCACGGTCCCGCCCAGACACGGCCCTTCCCACTCACGGGGCAGTCGGGGCACGGCGGGTCACGAGCGGCGGGTCAGGAGCGGCGGACCAGGCTTCGTATGCCGCGGGCGACCGTGCCGAGCGCGACTGCGCCGACCGCCCCGAGCACCGCACCCGCGGCGACGCTCGTGCGGTCGGCGGCGCGTTGGCCGAAGGTGGGCAGGCCCGCGTCGGTCCGCTCACGGACGGTGACCAGGGCTTCGGTGTCCGGTCCCTCCACGAGCTTGTCGACCTGGCCGGTGGTCAGGCCGGGGGCCGCGACGCCGGTGTCGAGGTCGTTGGCCGCCCAGGCCGCCGAGATGAGGATGACCCGCGACATGAAGTTGAGCCACACGAGCAGGCCGACGACGAGCGCGAACCCGAGGTAGAGCTTGTTGTGCGTGGTGCTCGAGATGAGGAGCGTGCCGAACATCTTGAGCACGGTCAGGCCGATCCCACCGAAGATCGCGCCGTGGCGGACCGCGGGCCAGGGGAGGTGGACCCCCGAGAGGATGCGCAGCATGACCGCCACGATCGAGCCGTCGAGGGCGACGCCCACGACGAGGGCGACGATCGTCAGCACCCAGGCCTGGCCACCGAGTCCGATGAGGTCGGCGAACCAGGAGGCAGCCGTCCCCGCGACGGCGCCGACGGCAGCCGACAGCAGGATCGCGACCCCCAGGAGGAGCAGGACCCCCAGGTCGCGGAGCTTGGTGACCACCGCGTTGCCGGGGGTGCCCTGCACTCCGAAGATCGCGCGGATGCCGTCCCGCAGCGCGCCCAACCAGCCGGTGCCAGCCAGGATGAGCCCGACGACCGAGATGACGCCCTGCACCGACAGGGCCGCACCGGTGGGCACGCTGACGTCGATGACGCCGTTGGGCTGGTCGGGCGTCTTGACGAACCCGGGCAGCAGGTTGTTGATGGCGTCCTTGGTGTCGGCGAGCAGCTGGGGCTGGCTGCGCAGCACGATCCCGAACACGGTGAACGCCAGCAGCACGGCGGGGAACACCGAGAAGAAGGCGAAGTAGCCCACGCCGCCCGCGATGAGGTTGCCGCGGTGGTCGCCGTAGCGCTTCCAGGCGCGCCAGGCGGGTGTCGCCTGGATCCGCGCCCACCAGGCCTTGAGGGTCTGCACCGTCAGGCTCCGTCCAGCTCGAACGACCGCACCGGTCGCCACACGCCGTCGGCGCCGTGCTCGTAGAGGTGGAAGTCCGTGACGTCGAAGGTGCACTCGAAGTCGGCGAGGTCGCGGAAGGCACGGTCGAGGTTGTCGTCGGAGACGTGGTGCGCCACGGTCACGTGCGGGTGGTAGTAGAAGTCCAGCTTGCGCTTGAGCGGACCCCGTCGCACCGACTTCTCAAGCAGCTCGCAGTCGGCCAGCCCACCGGAGACCTGCACGAACACCACCGGCGAGATGGGACGGAACGTGCCGGTGCCGCGCAGCACCATCGGGAACGCGCGGCCCTGGGCCGCAACGTCCGCCAAGTGGTCGACGACGCCGGACAGTTCATCACCCTCCACCTCGGTGGGCGGCAGCAGGGTCACGTGGGTCGGGATCGAGTCGGCCAAGGGGTCGCCGAACGAGGCGCGCTTGGCCTGCAGCATCTCCGCATGGGGTGACGGGATGGCGATGGACACACCGATGGTGGGCACGACGGCGACCCTACCGAAGGCTGTCGTCGGGCATGCGGTGGTCAGCGAGCACTGGGCAGCAGTCCTGCGGCCGCGCGCACGCGGGCCATCGTGGCCTGGGCGACCTCGCGTGCCCGGTCCGCGCCATCGGCGAGGATCCGATCGAGCTCGGCGGGGTCGTCGAGGAGCTCGGTCATCCGCTCCTGGAAGGGCGTGAGGCGCTCGACCACCACGTCGGCCACCTCCTTCTTGAGGTCGCCGTAGCCGCGTCCCTCGAACGAGGCCGCGACCTCCTCCACGGGAGTGCCCGACAGCACCGAGTGGATGACGAGGAGGTTGGAGATGCCCGGCTTGTGCTCGGGGTCGTAGCGGACCTCGCCGTCGGTGTCGGTGACGGCCGACCGGATGTTCTTGGCGATCTTGGCCGGGTCCTCCATCAGGTCGATCAGGCCCTTGGGCGACGACCCCGTCTTGCTCATCTTCGAGGTCGGGTCCTGCAGGTCCATGATCTTGGCGGCGCCCTTGACGATGTAGGCGTCCGGCACCACGAGCGTCTCGCCGAACCGCGTGTTGAACCGCTCGGCGAGGTCACGGGTGATCTCGAGGTGCTGGCGCTGGTCCTCCCCGACCGGCACGTAGGCCGCGTCGTACATGAGGATGTCGGCGGCCATCAGCATCGGGTAGGTGAGCAGCCCGACGTTGGCGTTCTGGCCCTTGGCGACCTTGTCCTTGAACTGGGTCATCCGCCGCGCCTCGCCGTCGCCGGTCAGGCAGTTCATCACCCAGCCGAGCTCGGCGTGCTCGGTGACGTGGCTCTGGCAGAACACCGCGGAGGTCTTGGGGTCGACTCCGCCGGCGAGGAACTGGGCGGCGGTCACGCGGGTGCGGTGGCGCAGCACAGCCGGCTCGGTGGGCACGGTGAGCGCGTGGAGGTCGGCGACGAAGTAGTAGGCGTCGAAGTCGTCCTGCAGCTTCACCCAGTTGACCAGCGCCCCGAGGTAGTTGCCGAGGTGCAGAGAGTCGCTGGTCGGCTGCATCCCGGACAGGATCCGGGGCAGCGCAGCGGGTGCGGACGATTCAGGCATGCCCGTCATTCTGTCAGGTCAGGTGCAGAAGGAAACCTTGGGCGGGTGAGAGCACCGGAAGCGCCAGACCGACCTGTCCCAGCGCCGCTCCACTGACCGTGATGCCTTCGTCGAGGGCGCGGTCCCACCAGCCGGGGCCGCGCACCTGGGTCGCCTCCGGCAGCCCTGCCTCAGGACGCACCCGGACAGTGTACGTCCGCTGGGGATCGAGCCCGGGGAGGGTGAGCAGGCCCGGCGTCACCGAGGGACCGGTCTGCGTCCGCAGGACCGTGTATGCCGCCTGCTCACCTCCCGGCGCGACGGTCCCGGTCACGAGCAGGCCCCGCTCGTCGGGGAGATCGGCCCGCACGAGGTCGCCGGTGTGCACCAGCGGCCTCATCTCGCGGTAGAGCGCCGACCAGGCGGTCAGCGCGGTCAGCTCGTCGGGCGTGCAGGTGGTGATGTCCCACTCGAGCCCGGCATGGCCCTGCAGCGCCACGAGCATGCGGAAGGAGAGATCGAGGGTGCGGTGGGTCGTGTGGGCTCTCGCCGGGCCGATGTGGGTGCCCATCAGCTCGGCGGGCACGAGGAGGGAGGTCCAGCGCTGGATCTGCGCACGCTCGAGCGCGTCGTTGCAGTCACTGGTCCAGATCCGGTCGGTGCGGGCCAGGACACCGAGGTCGACCCGCGCGCCCCCGCTGGAGCAGGACTCGATCTCCAGTGCCGGGTGGGCCACCCGCAACCGGTCGAGCAGCGCGTAGAACGCCGCCGTCTGGGCGTGCACCGCGTGACGGTCGACGCCGTCGGGGCCGGTGCGCACCGCCTCGTGCAGGTCGCGGTTGTGGTCCCACTTGATGAAGTCGATGCCGAGCTCGCCCACGAGGGCGCTGATCTGCTGCTCGACGTGGGCTGCCGCGGCCGAGTTGGCCAGGTCGAGCACGTGCTGCTGGCGCGACGGCCGCGGGGGCCCGGCGAGGGGACCGAGGACCCAGTCGGGGTGGGCACGCACGAGGTCGGAGTCGAGGTTGACCATCTCGGGCTCGAACCACAGCCCGAACTCCATGCCGTGTCCCTTGACGTGCTTGACCAAGGGGCCCAGCCCCTGCGGCCAGGCGTCGGTGGAGACGACCCAGTCGCCCAGCCCGCTGGTGTCGTCGCGCCGGCTCCCGAACCAGCCGTCGTCGAGGACGAACCGCTCGACGCCGATCCCTGCAGCGACGTCGGCGAGCTGCGTCAGGCGGTCGAGGTCGTGGTCGAAGTAGACCGCCTCCCAGGTGTTGAGCACGAGGGGTCGCGGGGTGTTGCTGTGGGTGGCGGTGCTGCGCTGGCTGCGGTGCAGCCTGCGCGACAGCCCGTCCAGGCCGTCGGTGGCGTGGACGAACACCACGTCGGGCGCCGTGTAGGTCTCTCCCGGCCCCAGGCGCACCTCGCCGGGCTCGAGGAGCTCTCCACCGCCGAGGACGGCGGCATGGATGCCGGCGCCCTCGGGGAGTCGTTCGGTGAGGTGCTCGTGGTTGCCGCTCCACGCGACGTGGACCGACCAGACCTCCCCCGTGCGGAAGCCGAAGCCGGCGGTGCCCACGGTCAGCAGGAGGGTGGCATCGTGACCGGTGCGGCCGCGACGCGACGCCCGCAGGTGGGTGCCGTCCTGGAGGACCGAGCGCTGGGGCGAGCGCTCGCGGCACCACCGACCGGTCAGGTCGAGCACCTCGGTGGCGCGCGACGGGAGCGGGAGAAGCGCCCGGAGCGCGCCGACATCGAGGGGCCCCGCCCCGGCGTCGCCACGGTTCGTCACCGACGTCGACACCCGGAGCACCCCGTGCTCGTCGAGCGAGTGGCGCAGCACCACCTCGGTCGCACCGTCGCGGGCGGTGCTGACCAGCGAGCGCTCGCCGTCGAGGCGCGAGGTGACGTCCCACCGTGGTGCGGCGGCGCCGCCGGCGCGGTGCGCGGCATACCCCGGGGTGCCCAGCCAGCCGTCACCGGCGGTGGGGAGCACGGTCAGCGGCCACGGCTCGTCGAGCGCGTTGTGGGGCACCGGGCCGACCACGATGCCGGGCAGCTCGGCGACCACGGCGTCGGGCAGGTCGGCACCCCAGTGCAGCACTCTCGGGAGGCCGCCCCCGGAGGTCTCGAGGACGAGGCAGGTGCCAGCGGACCGGAGGGTTACGGTCTGCGACGTCATCCCTTGGTGGCTCCCAGGGTCAGGCCTGCGACGAACTGCTTCTGCAGGAGGAAGAAGACGATGAGGGTGGGCAGCGCGATGACCACCGAACCGGCCGCGACGAGGTTGTTGTCGGTGAAGAACTGGCCCCGCAGGTTGTTGATCGAGCTCGTCACGGGGTACTTGTCGCCCGACTGGAGGAGCACCGTCGCCCAGAAGAACTCGTTGTAGATCCAGGTGACCTCGAGCGTCGCCAGCGCCGCGAGCGGCGGGCGGCACAGCGGCAGGGTGAGCTGGAAGAACTGGCGCAGGACCCCGGCCCCGTCGACCACGGCCGACTCGTAGATCTCGCGCGGCAAGGCCTTCATGTAGTTGGACAGGACGAACGTGCAGAACCCGGTCTGGAACGCCACGTTGACGAGGATCAGGCCCCAGTACGAGTTGAGCAGGGTGCCCGAGTCGCTGACCCAGAACGGCACCTCGATGGAGCGGAACATGCGGTACACCGGGATCAGCAGGGCCTGGGGCGGCAGCAGGTTGGCCGCGGTGAAGAGCCCGAGCAGGGCGAGGTTGAACTTGAACGAGAACCGTGCGACCACGAACGCCACGCAGCTCGACAGGAAGAGCGTCAGCAGCACGGCGGGTACCGTGATGTAGGCCGAGTTGAGCATGGTGTGGGAGAAGTTCGCCTGCTCCCACGCGTTCTTGTAGTTGGCCAGCGTGAACCCGCCGAAGGACAGGTAGCCGTGCTTCGACGTGTAGGCGTAGTCGCGGAAGCTGTTGAGGACGGCGTAGGCGACCGGGAAGATCCACACGAGCGCCACCACGGCCAGGAAGACCTGGATGCCGCGGTTGCCCTTCTTGGTGCCGGCCGACTGGGTGCGCTTGCCGACGAGCGGGTTCTTGGTCCCGGGCACCGCGACCTGCGGGGCCTCGCTGCTGGCAGTCATCGCTGCTCCCTCATGACGATCCGTAGGTAGATGACGATGAAGATGGAGGAGATGACGAGCATGAAGGTGGCCAGGGCCGACCCGAAGCCGATCCGGCTGGCCTCCCCCACGATGTTGCTCGTCACGAGGGTCGAGATCAGCTCGAGGCCGTTGCGGCCCTTGTTGATGACCCAGACCAGGTCGAAGGCCCGCAGCGACTCGATGACGGTGACGACGAGCACGATGATGTTGATCGGGAACATCACGGGGAAGACGACCCTGAAGAACGTGGTGCGCTCGTTGGCCCCGTCGACCTTGGCCGCCTCGCGCAGCGTCGGGTCGACGCCCTTCAGACCAGCCAGGTAGAGCAGCATGATGTAGCCGACGTGTCGCCAGCTCGAGGCGAGCAGGGCCGCCCAGAGGTTGTAGCGCTGGTCGCCGTACCAGTCGATCGAGCCACCGGTGACCTGGTTGATGAAGCCCTGGTCACGGCTGTAGATGAGCTGCCAGATGAATCCGACCAGGGCCAGCGACAGCACCACCGGCAGGTAGATCGCGGTCTGGTAGACCCGTGACCCCCGCACCTCGCGGTCGAGCAGCACGGCCAGGAACATCCCGATCGGGGTGGCGATGAAGAACATCACCGCCAACCAGATCAGGTTGTGCTGGAGTGCCGGCACGAACGGCGGGTAGATCGTCAGGACGTCCTTGTAGTTCTGGAGCCCCACGGCCTTGGCCGAGGAGATCGGGCCGATCCCGTCCCAGTTGGTGAAGGAGAGCAGGACCGACCCGATCGCCGGGGCGACCACGAGCCACAGCACCAGCAAGGTCGGGACGCCCACCATCAGGGAGACGACGACCCGGTCCACCGGGGAGAGGTGGTCGATGCCCTTGTACTTGGAGCGCTTCGGCTTGGCGTTCTTGGTCGTGGTCTGTGTCGACACGATGGCTCCTCGGCGTCGTCGCGGGCGTCAGCTCGCGAAGATGCTCTTCTTCTGCTTCTCGATGTTGTTGACCAGGCCGTCGATGTCCTTCGGGTTCTTGAGGAAGGACTGGATGGCCGGGATCATCACCGTCGACGCGAAGTCGGGGCGGGTGTCACGGTCCATGAACTGGGCGATCGACTTGGCCTGCGACACGAACTCCACCGACTTCTTCTGGAGCGACGTGTAGGCCGTCTTGTCGGCCTGGTCGTTGGTCGCGATGACGCTCGGGTCGGCCTTGACGACGATGTTCTGCGCCGCGGCGGAGCCCACGTAGCCGAGGAGCTTCTTGGCCCCGGCCTCGTTCTTGGGTCGCTTGGCCATCATGTAGCCGTCGATGGGCGCCTCGATGGCATCCGCCCCGATGTTGGAGTCGATCTCGGGGAAGTTGAAGAACGTGAGGTCCTCCTGCTCCGCCCCCTTGCCGAACTGCTGTGCGACGAAGGAGCCGAGCAGGTAGGTGCCCGCCTTCTTCTGCTGGAGCGTCTGGGCGGCCTCCTGCCAGGTGCGTCCGAGCGAGTCGGGCTGGTGGAGGTCGAGCAGACCGGCCCAGGTGTCGAACACGGTCTTCACCTTCTGGCTGTTCCAGGCCTCCTTGCCGGCCATCAGGTCGACGTGGAACTGGTAGCCGTTGACCCGCAGGTTCAGCTGGTCGAAGGTGCCCATGGCGGGCCAGCCGTCCTTGTCGCCGAAGGCGATCGGGACGAGGCCGTCCTTCTTCATCTGGGCGCCGAGGGCCTTGAACTCGTCCAGGGTCTTCGGCTCCTGGTAGCCGTGCTGCTGGAACACGCTCTTCCGGTAGAACATGGCCCACGGGTAGTAGGTCGAGGGGACGAAGTACTGCTTCCCGTCGTCGCCGGTCGAGGACTTCTTGAGCGCGTCGGACATCCCGGCCCCGGACAGGCCCTTCCAGACGTCCGAGACGTCACCCGCGAGTCCCTTGGAGGCGAAGAACCTCATCCGGTAGCCGGCGAACCACATCCACACGTCGTCGGGCGAGCCTTGGAGGTAGTTGTTGATGTTCTCCTGGAAGGAGTTGTGGTCGATCGTGTTGATCTTGGCGGTCAGGCCCGAGTTGGCCTTCTGGAAGGCGTCCATGACGGCCTGGATCGCGGCCTTCGGCACGGCGTCCGACTGGTTCGAGCCGACCGTGACGGTGCCGGTCGCGGCCCCACCACTGGAGCCACCGGTGCTGCCGCCACCACAGGCGGCCAGCAGCGAGGGAGTAGCGAGCAGGGCACCGGCGCCGACGGCGCCGCGGAGCAGGGTCCGGCGGCTCACGCCGCGGACGGAGGCGGGGACGAGGCTGGCGAGGTACTCGGCCTCAGAGGCGGGGCGGGACATGCGGTCTCCTTTGAACGCGAATTGCACCGGCGTGGTGAGGTCGATCATCTCGACAGATTCGATCAAAAACCACCAACAAGAAACGAGGATGACTGCCGAGCCACCCGGTGTCAAGCGTTTGTCCGAACCGGTCTCCCATCGTGATCTGTCGCAGGATCCGCTCAACCACAACGTCGTCCGCTCATCTCGCCCCCACTCTCTGCGAACCTTCAACCACCTCGGGCGCGGATTGTTGATTTTTGTTGACATGGCTTCCAGCGCAGCGCAAGACTGTCGCCCATGCGTCAGTGGCCGACAGATCGGATCGCCTTCGGAGGCGACTACAACCCCGAGCAGTGGCCCCGCGAGGTGTGGGCCGAGGACATGGAGCTCATGCGGGAGTCCGGGGTCTCGTTCGTGACGCTGGGCGTCTTCTCGTGGTCGTGGCTGGAGCCCGCCAAGGGCGAGTACGACTTCGGCTGGCTCGACGACATCATGGGCCTGCTCCACGAGAACGACATCGCGGTCGACCTCGCCACCGCCACCGCCACCCCGCCCCCGTGGCTCTCGGCCGCCCACCCGGAGATCCTGCCGGTCGACCACGAGGGACGGACCCTGTGGCCGGGCAGCCGCCAGGCCTGGTGCCCGAGCTCGCGCATCTACCGCGACCACGCCCTGGCCCTCACCGCCCAGCTGGCGCAGCGCTACCACGACCACCCGGCCCTGGCCCTGTGGCACGTCTCGAACGAGTACGCCTGCCACAACATCCCCTGCTACTGCGACACCTGCGCGGCCGGGTTCCGGCGGTGGCTCGAGGCCCGCTATGCCGGCCTCGACCGGCTCAACGACGCGTGGGGCACCGCCTTCTGGAGCCAGCGCTACACCGACTGGGAGCAGGTCCTGCCCCCACGGCTCACCACGACCTTCGCCAACCCCACCCACGAGCTCGACTACAGGCGCTTCCAGTCCGACACCCTGCTGGACTTCCACCGCAGCGAGAAGGCGGTCCTCAACGACCTGTCCCCCGGGGTGCCGGTGACGACGAACTTCATGACGCTCGCGCACTTCGACCACCTCGACTACCACCAGTGGGCGCCCGACCAGGACATCGTGAGCACCGACCACTACGTCGTGGACACCCTGGAGCACCCCCGTGCGGAGCTCGCCTTCAGCGGCGACCTGACCCGCGGCCTCGCCGGCGGCGCGCCCTGGCTGCTGATGGAGCACTCCACCAGCGCCGTGAACTGGCAACACGTCAACCCCGCGAAGGACCCCGGCCAGACCGTGCGCGACAGCATCGCCCACGTGGCAAGGGGTGCCGACACGATCGGCTTCTTCCAGTGGCGGCAGTCCAGGTCTGGTTCCGAGAAGTTCCACAGTGCCCTGGTCCCCCATGCGGGCCGCGACAGCGCGCGGTTCCGCGAGGTCTGCGAGCTCGGGGCGCTGGCCGGCCGGCTCGGCGAGGTGAAGGGCTCGCGCGTCGAGGCCGACGTCGCGATCCTCTGGGACTACCAGGCCCAGTGGGCCGCCCACGGACCTGCCATGCCGTCCAGCGAGCTGCGCTACCCCACCACGGCGCACGCCATCCACCGCGTCCTGCGCGACCAGGGCATCACCGCCGACGTCGTGCACCCCAGTGCCGACCTCGCGGCATACCGGGTCGTCGTGGTCCCCACCCTCTACCTGGTGACGGACGAGCACGCCGCCGCCATCGCGTCGGCGGCCGAGGCCGGCGCCCAGGTGCTCGTGACCTTCTTCTCCGGCATCGCCACCGAGGACGACCACGTGCGGCTCGGCGGCTACCCCGGGGCCTTCCGCGACCTGCTCGGGGTGCGCGTCGAGGAGTTCTTCCCGCTCATGCCCGGCGAGACCGTCGCGCTCGCCGAGGGCGGCACCGGACGGCTCTGGAGCGAGGACGTCACCGCGGTCGACGCCGAGGTGCTCGACCGGTATGCCGCCGGCCCACTGACCGAGAGACCGAGCCTCACGCGCCGCGTGACCGGCCGAGGCGCCGCGTGGTACCTGAGCACGCTGCTCGACGACGAGTCGCTGGCGGAGGTGCTCGCGCGGGTGACGGAGGCGGGCGGTGTCCGGCCCGCCGCAGCCGTTCCACCCGGGGTGGAGGCCACCCGGCGTCGCAGCGCCGAGGGGTCGTGGCTCTTCCTCGTCAACGACACCGCGGAGTCCCAGGACGTGGCCGCGAGCGGCCATGATGTGGTCGCGGACGGCCCGGTGGGACCGACCGTCACCCTTGCTCCGGGTGCCGTCGCCGTCGTCAGGGAGGACTGAACGAGATGCTTGCGAGCCAGCGACGCACCACCATCCTCGGGCTGGTCGAGGAGAGCGGCGCGGTTCGCGTGTCCGAGCTGGTGGAGCAGCTCGGCGTCTCCGACATGACCGTGCGTCGCGACATCGAGCAGCTGGCCGGGGAGGGCCTGGTGCAGCGGGTGCACGGTGGCGCCCTCGCCATGGGAAACCGGAGCACGGAGGAACCCGGCTTCACCGCCAAGTCCGGCCTGATGCAGGCGCAGAAGGTCGCCATCGCCGAGGCGGCCGCCGCGCTCATCGAGCCCGGTGCGGCCATCGGGATCTCCGCAGGCACGACCACCTTCGAGCTCGCGCGTGCCGTGTGCGCGGTGCCAGACCTCACCGTCGTCACCAACTCGGTGCCGGTCGCCCAGCTGCTCCACGAGTCCGGGGCCCCCGGCCAGACGGTCGTGTTGACCGGTGGTGTCCGCACCCCGTCCGACGCCCTCGTGGGGCCCGTGGCCGTGACGACCCTGCGGATGCTCCACGTCGACCGGCTCTTCCTCGGCGTGCACGGGATGGACGCCCACGCCGGGCTCACCACCCCGAACCTCGTCGAGGCCGAGACCAACCGGGCGATGGTCGAGATGTCACGACAGGTCTGCGTGCTGGCCGACCACACCAAGTGGGGCACCGTCGGCCTGAGCACGATCGTCCCGCTGTCGTCGGTGGACCTCGTGGTCTCCGACGACGGGCTCGGGAACCGCGCCCGCACCGCCCTCACCGAGGCCGGGGCCGAGCTCACGATCGCCACCCAGCCCCGCACCAGGTTCACCCGACGCCGAGGGAGCACCCCATGAGCCTGACCCGCACCAGCCGCCGGCTCGCGGACGGGCGGGAGATCATCTACTTCGACGACACCCCGGACGCCCCGCCGCGCACCGCGGAGGACCAGCGCCCGCTCGGCGAGCGCGCGCGGTCGGGCGAGGTGCGCCACGACGCGCTGGTCGGCGACTGGGTGGCGGTCGCGGGGCACCGCTCGAACCGCACGTTCCTGCCACCCAAGGACGAGTGCCCCCTGTGTCCCACGGGCACCGGGAGCGTGCCTTCCGAGGTGCCCGAGTCGTCCTACGACGTCGTCGTGTTCGAGAACCGCTTCCCCTCCTACGCGCCGGTCTCTGACCACGAACACGGGGGCGAACCGGGCGACGAGCTGAACCGCACCGCGCCTGCCCTCGGGCGCTGCGAGGTCGTCTGCTTCACCAGTGACCACGACTCGACTTTCGCCGACCTGACCCCGGCAAGGGCGCGCACCGTGGTCGACGCCTGGGCCGACCGCACGGCCGAGCTCGGCGCCCTGCCCGAGGTGGAGCAGGTCTTCTGCTTCGAGAACCGTGGGCAGCAGATCGGGGTCACCCTCCACCACCCGCACGGCCAGATCTACGCGTATCCCTATGTGCCCCAACGCTCAGCGGCCATCTTGGCGCAGGCGAGCGAGCACCACTCGCGCACTGGCAGACTGCTGGGCGCCGACCTGCTCGCCGCCGAGCTGGAGGCGAAGGTCCGCATCGTCGGCGAGAGCGAGCACTGGGTGGCCTACGTGCCCTTCGCGGCCCGCTGGCCGGTCGAGGTGCACCTGGCACCGCGGCGTGACGTGCCCGACCTACCGGCCCTCACGCCGGCCGAGCGCGACGACCTGGCCGAGGTCTACCTCGACCTGCTGAAGCGGCTCGACCGCTACTACGTGGCCAAGGACGGATCCCCGATCCGGTTGCCCTACATCGCCGGGTGGCACCAGGCCCCGAGCGGGCGCGGTCGGGAGGTGTCGAGGCTGCACCTGCAGGTGATGTCGGTGCTGCGGTCCCCCAAGAAGCTCAAGTACCTCGCCGGATCCGAGTCCGGCGTGGGTGGCTGGGTCAACGACGTGCCGCCGGAGCAGATCGCGGAGCGCCTGCGGGACGTGGCCCGGTGAGCGTCGAGCGCGCAGCAGAGCTCTTCCGTTCGACGTTCGCGACCGAGCCGTCCGGCGTGTGGTCGGCCCCCGGCCGGGTCAACCTCATCGGGGAGCACACCGACTACAACGCGGGCCTCTGCCTGCCGATCGCCCTGCCGCAGCGCACCTTCGCCGCCGTCCGTCGTCGCGACGACGACCTCGTGCGGGTCGTCTCCGCACAAGGCGAGGGCGTCGTCGAGGTCGACCTCGACGAGGTCGGTGCCGGCCACCCTGCTGGTTGGGCCGCCTACGTCGCCGGGGTGCCGTGGGCCCTGCGCAGGGCCGGGTATGCCGTGGGCGGGCTCGACGTCGCCGTCGACGGCCGGGTGCCGCTGGGGGCTGGTCTGTCCAGCTCTGCGGCCCTGGAGTGCGCTGTCGCTGCCGCAGCGGCGGACCTGCACGACCTCGGGCTCCTCGAGACCCCGACAGGGCGTACGGCGCTGGCCGCCGTGTGCGTGGAGGCCGAGAACACCGTGGCCCAGGCACCCACGGGAGGCATGGACCAGTCCGCCGCCCTGCTCGCCGAGAGGGGGCACGCCTTGCTTCTCGACTGCCGCGACCACACCACCGAGCAGGTGCCCTTCGACCTCGCTGCCCACGGGCTCGCCCTGCTCGTGGTGGACACCCGGGCCGAGCACGCGCTGGTCGACGGGCAGTACGCCGAGCGCCGCAGCTCGTGCGAGCAGGCTGCCCGGGAGCTGCACGTGAGCAGCCTGCGCGAAGTGACTGTCGACGACCTGTCGGCCAGCCTCTCCACACTGTCCTCGGACCTGCTCCGGCGCCGGGCGCGGCACGTCGTCACCGAGATCGAGCGCGTCCGCGAGACGGTCGCGGCGCTGCGCCGCAACGACTTCCACTCGGTGGGCAGCCTCTTCGTCGACTCCCACGCCTCCATGCGCGACGACTTCGAGATCTCGGTCGCCGAGCTCGACACGGCCGTGGAGGCGGCTCTCGCCTCCGGAGCGCTGGGAGCGCGGATGACGGGTGGGGGCTTCGGTGGGTCGGCCATCGCCCTCGTGGCGGCCGACCAGGCGGACCCGACCATCGCGGCCGTGGAGCGGGCCTTCGCGGACCACGGGTTCGGCGCGCCGGACTGCTTCGTCGTCACCGCCTCCGGGTCCGCCACCCGCGACCGCTGACCCCGGCCCCCGCGGTCGAGCGCGACGAGCCGGACCAGTACGCCACCCGTCAGCCGTCAGCCGTCAGCCGTCAGCCGTCAGCCGCCAGCCCGTCAGCCCAGGTCGTAGTCGACGACGACCGGCGCGTGGTCGGACCACCGCAGGTCGTAGGCCACGGCGCGGCCCACGGACGCGATGGCCACCCGGGCCGCCAGGGGACGGCTCGCGAGCTGGTAGTCGATCCGCCAGCCCGCGTCGTTGTCGAACGCCTTGCCGCGCCAGGACCACCAGGTGTACGGACCCGGGCCCGGGCCGTGCGCCGCCCGGTGCACGTCGACCCAGTGACCGGCCTCGAACCACCGGTCGAAGCGGTCGCGCTCCTCGGGCAGGAACCCGGACTTGCGCAGGTTGCCCTTCCAGTTCTTGAGGTCGTCCTCCCGGTGCGCCACGTTGAGGTCGCCGGTGACGACAGCGAGCGCCCCCGAGGACGTCCAGGCGTCGAGGCGGGCACCGATGGCATCGAGGAAGCGCAGCTTCTGCTCCTGCCGGGGCGTGCCCGCGTCGCCGGTGTGGACGTACGTCGAGGCCACCGTCACGGTCCCTGCCGGGGTCTCGAGGTCGGCCTCCACCCACCGCCCGGTGCCGTCGAACTCGGCTGGCCCCACGGCGACCTGCACCCGGGACTGCGGCTCCCGGCTCACCACGGCGACACCTGCCCGACCCTTCGACTCGGCCTCGGTGTGGGCCACGTGCCAGTCCCCGAACCCACCCAGCTCGAGGCACTCGCGCAGCTGCCCGTCGGTGGCGCGCACCTCCTGGAGGCAGAGCACGTCCGGCTGCTGCCCCGCCAGCCATGCCATCCCCCCTCGGCGAGCCGCGGCGCGAATGCCGTTGACGTTCGCCGAGATCAGTCGCACGCCCACATTGTCCGTGCCTCGGCCCTGCGACCCGCACTAGGGTGCCCACCATGGCCGACGAGACCCCGAAGACCTCCCCCGCGCCCACGACACCCGCCGCGACGTCCCCGTTGCCGTCGGGCGACGCCGCCGGTGCGAAGCCGAACGTCCAGCCACCACCCACGCCGCCGAAGGACGACCTGGTGACCACGCGGCATACCCTCAAGATCGGTCGGCGCACCTTGCGCTACACCGCCACGGCGGGACGGATCGTGCTGAACGAAGAGGTGTTCGAGGACGGCGTCTTCAAGGGCCACAAGGCCAAGGCCGAGCTCAGCGTCACCTCCTACGTCCTCGACGCGCCGGCGGGCTCGCGACGCCCGGTGACGTTCGCGTTCAACGGTGGCCCGGGGTCCAGCTCGGTCTGGCTCCACCTCGGGCTGCTCGGGCCGCGACGGGTCGACTCGGGCGACGTCGGCGACCTGACGCCGCCGCCCTACGACCTCGTGGACAACACCGAGACGCTCCTCGCCGTCTCCGACCTCGTCTTCATCGACCCCGTGTCGACCGGCTACTCGCGCGCGGTCGAGGGCGGCAAGCCGAAGGACTACCACGGGTTCAAGGCCGACATCGAGAGCGTCGGCGAGCTCATCCGGCTCTGGACCACGCGCCACAACCGTTGGCTGTCACCGAAGTTCATCGCCGGGGAGTCCTACGGCACGATCCGCGCGGCCGCCCTCGCCGAGCACCTGCAGACCCGCCACGGGCTGTACGTCAACGGCATCATGCTGATCAGCTCGGTGCTCGACCTGGCCACCGTCGACTTCGAGTTCCGCAACGACCGCGCCCACGTCGACTACCTGCCCACCTACGCCGCCACCGCCCACTTCCACGGCAAGCACGGGCGCAAGTCACTCAAGACCGTCCTCGCCGAGGCGGAGGAGTATGCCGCCCGCGACTACCCGTGGGCGCTGTCGCGAGGGTCCCGGCTCACCGCGGCGGAACGGGCGGAGCACGTGACCCGGCTCGCGGCGCTGACGGGGCTGTCGGAGGAGTACGTCGACCGCGCCGGCCTCCGGCTCGAGCACGTGCGCTTCTTCACCGAATTGCTGCGCGACCGCGGCCTGGCCGTGGGCCGCCTCGACTCCCGCTTCACCGGCCCCTTGGCCCGGGGCAACGCCGAGACGTGGGACGCCGACCCGTCGATGGACGCGATCAGCGGACCGTACGCCGCCGCGTGGAACCACTACGTGCGGGACGAGCTCGGCTACCGCAACGACCTGCCGTACACCCAGCTGTCGGAGCTGGCCTCCACCGAGTGGTCCTTCAAGGAGTTCGAGGGCAAGCCGGTCGACGTGAGCGCGCAGCTGGCCCGGGCGATGAGGGCGAACCCGCACCTGAAGGTCCACATCGCCTACGGCTACCACGACGGGGCGACTCCCTACTACGGGGCGCAGGACGTCGTGGCGCACCTTGAGATCCCGGAGTCGCTGCGCGCCAACGTCGAGCACGCCTACTACGAGGCCGGGCACATGATGTACGTGCACGAGCCGAGCCGGCTCCAGCAGTCCAAGGACCTCGCGGCGTTCGTCGAGAGCGCCAGTGCGACGAGATCCGGCGGGATGACGGGCTAGCGTCGCCGGCCCCGGCCGCCGTCGACTTCGGCATCCCTGCTGCCGAAGTAGACCGCGACATCTCGTCCCACGGACACTGCGTGGGTCCGATCCACGTGGTGCGGACCACGGCGGCCGCCCCTGCACCCGGCCAGCCGTGACCCTGACCTGAAGGTAGGCGACCGACGCACCGCGTCCGGGACGATCGCGCGAACTGCCTGTCCACTCCACGGCATATGCCCCATCTGCGGCGCGTCATCAGACGGATCCGATGAGGCCCTCATCGTCCCTTCGGCGGAGGGTCGGCGCGCCGCGGCGCTCAGGGTGTCGCACGTGTGCAAAGCCGACTCGTGCGGGAGAGTGGTCCCGGCACGGGCCGGGTGGGCCCCCTGTTGCACAAGGAGAGCTGCGCATGCGCACACCTGCACTGACCGCACGTCTGGGCGCCGAGGCGCTCGGCACCTTCTGGCTCGTCTTCGGTGGCTGCGGGAGCGCCATCTTCTCCGCGAAGTACCTGGCCCCCAACGTCGTGACCGGACAGGGGGTCCAGCTCGGCATCGGTTTCCTGGGCGTCGCCCTCGCGTTCGGCCTCACCGTGCTGACCATGGCGTATGCCGTGGGGCACGTCTCCGGCGCCCACTTCAACCCCGCAGTCACCCTCGGGATCGCGGTGGCCAAGCGGTTCCCCTGGAGGGACGTCCCGGCCTACCTCGTCGCCCAGGTCCTGGGCGGCCTGCTGGCCGGGCTCGCGTTGTGGGGCATCGCCCGCGGCGTCCCCGGCTTCGACGCCACGGGCCACCTCGCGGCCAACGGCTACGGCGACCACTCCCCCGGCGGTTACACGCTGGTGGCCGTGCTGTGCGCCGAGGCGATCCTCACGGCCTTCTTCCTCTACGTCATCCTCGGCGCGACCGATGACCGGGCCCCGACCGGTTTCGCCCCGATCGCGATCGGCCTGGCCCTCACCCTCATCCACCTGATCTCGATCCCGATCAGCAACACCTCGGTCAACCCGGCCCGCTCCACCGCCGTGGCGTTCTTCAACGGGAACGGCGCGCCCGGCCAGCTGTGGGCCTTCTGGGTCGCGCCCATCGTCGGCGCAGTGATCGCCGGGGCGACCTACCACCTCGTGACCGGCGTCGACCGGCGCGACGAGGACATCACCGGCGTCGTCGACCCCGAGGACCTCAAGCCGACCACCTGACCTCCCCACCGCTCCGCCCGAGAGGCCCCCTCACCGCATCCCGGTGCTGGGGGCCTCGTCGCGGTCGGGCGATGCCGTCGGACGGCTTGCGCAGGTATCTTGATATCAAGATACTGTGGTGGCAGCGCAGGGACGGCAGCTCCACGGGCCGATAGCCTGAACACCGTCCTCGCAGACCGACATCCCGGAACCCACCTCAGGAGAGAGTCGCCTCCATGGCCAAGATCATCTACACGCTGACCGACGAGGCGCCCATGCTGGCGACCTACTCCTTCCTCCCCGTGATCGAGGCGTTCGCCGGCACCGCGGGGGTCGACGTCGAGACCCGTGACATCTCGCTGTCGGCCCGGATCATCGCGGCCTTCGACGACGTGCTACCCGAGGACCAGCGGAGCGGTGACGCCCTCGCCGAGCTCGGCGAGCTGGCCACGACCCCCGAGGCCAACATCATCAAGCTGCCCAACGTCTCGGCCTCCCTGCCCCAGCTCAAGGCCGCGATCACGGAGCTGCAGGGCAAGGGCTACGCCCTCCCCGACTACCCCGATGAGGCCACCACCGACGAGCAGCGCGACGCTCGGGCCCGCTACGACAGCGTCAAGGGCAGTGCGGTGAACCCGGTTCTGCGCGAAGGCAACTCAGACCGACGCGCCCCCGCCGCGGTGAAGAACTACGCCCGCAAGCACCCCCACTCGATGGGCGCCTGGAGCGCTGACTCCAAGACCAACGTGGCCACCATGGGCGAGGACGACTTCCGCTCCAACGAGCAGTCGGTCGTCCTCCCCTCGGCCGACACCCTGACCATCCAGCTGGTGACCGACCACGGCACGACGGTCCTCAAGGAGGGTCTCACCGTGCTCGAGGGCGAGGTTGTCGACGCCACCGTCATGCGCGCGGCGGCCCTCGACGCCTTCCTGGCCGAGCAGATCGCCCGCGCCAAGGCCGACGGCGTGCTGTTCTCGGTGCACCTCAAGGCCACCATGATGAAGGTGTCCGACCCGATCATCTTCGGCCACGTGGTGCGGGCGTTCCTCCCCGAGGTGTTCGAGCAGTACGGCGCTGACCTCGCTGCGGCCGGCCTGTCCGCGAACAACGGCTTGGGCTCGATCATCGACGGCCTCGCGGCCCTCGGCGACAAGGGGGCCGAGATCAAGGCCGCCATCGACAAGGGCATCGCCGACGGTCCCCCGCTGGCGATGGTGAACTCCGACAAGGGGATCACCAACCTGCACGTGCCCAGCGACGTCATCGTCGACGCGTCGATGCCGGCCATGATCCGCACCTCCGGCCACATGTGGGGCCCCGACGGCGCCGAGGCCGACACCCTGGCCGTCATCCCCGACAGCTCGTATGCCGGGGTGTACCAGGCCGTCATCGACGACTGCCGGGCCAACGGCGCCTACGACCCCACCACCATGGGCTCGGTCCCCAACGTCGGGCTGATGGCGCAGAAGGCCGAGGAGTACGGCAGCCACGACAAGACCTTCGAGCTCACCGAGGCCGGCACCGTGCAGGTCGTCAACGCGGCCGGTGAGGTGCTGATGTCGCACGACGTGCAGCCGGGCGACATCTGGCGCGCCTGCCAGACCAAGGACGCCCCGATCCGCGACTGGGTCAAGCTGGCGGTCACCCGGGCCCGGGCCTCGCAGACGCCTGCGGTCTTCTGGCTCGACGAGTCACGCGCCCACGACCGCAACCTCATCGCGAAGGTCAACGCCTACCTCCCGGAGCACGACACCGAGGGCCTCGACCTCCGGGTGATGTCGCCGGTCGACGCGGCCACCTTCTCGGTGGAGCGGATCCGCAAGGGCGAGGACACCATCTCGGTCACCGGCAACGTGCTGCGCGACTACAACACCGACCTCTTCCCGATCCTCGAGCTCGGCACCAGCGCCAAGATGCTGTCGGTCGTGCCGCTGATGAACGGTGGCGGCCTGTTCGAGACCGGTGCGGGTGGATCGGCCCCCAAGCACGTGCAGCAGCTGGTGCAGGAGAACTACCTGCGCTGGGACAGCCTGGGCGAGTTCCTGGCCCTCGCGGAGAGCCTGCGCCACATGGCGACGACGACGGACAACGCCCGGGCGGAGGTGCTGGCCGACACCCTCGACCGCGCCACCGAGCGGCTGCTCAACGAGAACAGGGGCCCGGCCCGCAAGGTCGGCCAGATCGACAACCGCGGCAGCCACTTCTACCTCGCGCTGTTCTGGGCTCACGAGCTCGCGACGCAGACCGAGGACGCCGAGCTCGCCGCGTCGTTCGCGACCGTGGCCGAGACCCTTGCCGCGCAGGAGTCGACCATCACCGAGGAGCTCCTCGCGGTGCAGGGTCACCCGGCCGACATCGGGGGCTACTACCGCCCCGACGCGGAGAAGACGACCGCCGTGATGCGCCCGTCCGCCACCTTCAACAAGGCGCTGGCCGCCCTGCGCTGACCCGTCCCACGCCGACCGCTCGGGCGCCCGGAATGACCCGGCCGCCCGAGCGGTTGGCACAGGCATGAGCGACTGGAACGAATCGGTCATTGCGGAGTTCCGCGCCAACGAGGGTCGCGTCGGCGGCTACTTCGAGGGCGCGCCCATGATCCTGCTGCACACCATCGGCGCCCGGAGCGGCACGGTCCGGGTCAACCCGCTCGTCTACTTCCCCCAGGACGACGGCTCGATGCTCGTCGTGGCGTCGAAGGGTGGTGCGCCGACCAACCCTGACTGGTACCACAACGTGCGTGCCCACCCGAGGTTCGACGTGGAGGTCGGCACCGAGCGCTTCCAGGTCGACGCGGAGGAGCTCGACGCCGAGGAGCGAGCGGCGGCCTGGCCGACCATCGTCGCCCTCCGTCCCGGGTTCGGCGACTACGAGACCAAGACCACCCGGGTCATGCCGGTGATCCGGTTGCGTCGCGTCTCCTGACTGATCTGGTTGCGCCGCGTCTCCTGACGCGTAGCCGGGACCCGGTTCGGTGACTCCACCTCGCCTACGCATCGTGGTGGATGCCCGTCGCACAGGGCCGTCCTACCGTGGTGGGTGGCCAGCCAGGCGTCCGCACCACCTCGACTCGACCTGCCACGGGCCGCCGGCGCGTGGCATGCCCGACTCACCCAGGGGAATGCCCATGAAACGACTACTCGCGCGCCTGGCCGCACTGGCGCTCGGCGTTGCCTCAGTCCTCTTGCTCGCCCCGTCGGGGGCGCAGGCCACCACCGGAAACGGCGGCCTCGACGTCTACCAGCTGGAGATGTCCTACAACTGCAACACCACGGCGTTCTGTGGCAGCGACCTCGGGGGCTTCTGGGCCTGGGCCGAGCTCGACCGCAACCCCGTCACCGGAGCGACGTCCGGGGAGCTTGACGGTGCGGGCTGTGCGCACGGCGAGTTCAGCGGCGCAGTGAGCCTCAAGGCGGAGATCACCCGCTGGTGGGTGGCTCCCGGCAGCGCCGGGCCGACCACCCTCTTCACGGACGAGGTCGACACGAACCGGTTCCGTGGCCAGGTCGACGTCGAGACCCTCACGGCCAACGACACCGGGCTGAGCCTGGTACCCGGGCACCAGACCGCCACGAGCGTCTTCGGGTTCAGGCCGCCTCCCGGCGTGGCCATCCAGATCCAGATCGCCTACAAGCCTGCGCACTGAGACGTTGAGGCGGCGCCCCGGGCGCCAGCAGGACCCCGGGGCCCACCTCAGCGTGTCGGCGGCAGGCTCAGTGCGCGCCCAGGGACAGCTTGAACCCCTCGTGCGATGCCGTGAACCCGAGCCGTTCGTAGAACCGGTGGGCGTCGCCGCGCCTCTTGTCGGTCGTCAGCTGGACGAGTCGACAGCCCCTGCGTGATGACTCGTCCACGGCCCACCGGATCATCTGCTCCCCGAGACGGTGGCCGCGGCGACTCGCCGCCACCCGCACCGCCTCCACCTGGGCCCGCGTCGCGCCGCCGCGCGACAACCCGGGGATGAAGCTCAGCTGCATCGTGCCCACGACCGCACCGCCGTCGTCGAGCACGACGAGCAGCTGCGACGGGTCCGCGTCGATCGCCGCGAAGGCCCGCAGGTATGCCGTGAGGTCGCCGGGGTCGTCGCGGGTCGCCCCGAGCTGGTCGTCGGCGATCAGCCCGACGATCGCAGCGACGTCGCCGGCGGTGGCCCTGCGCAGCACCACGCCGCCATCGCCGAGCACGGCGAGAGGCGCCGGCGCGCGGTCGTCGGGCACGGCGGCATACCCGGCTCCGAGGCCGTCGCCCACGAACCTGGCCCGTCCGTCGTAGGCGAGGGCGCTCGCGAGCTTGCGCCGCGAGTTGTCGGCGAGGCCGTCGGGAAGCGTGTCGACGGCGAACCAGCCGACCTCGGTCGACTCGTCGTCGTTGACGCGGGCCTCCCCCGAGACGTGCCGGGCGAGGAAGCACAGGTCGAGGTACTGGGCGCGGTCGCCGTTGGGGTAGGTCACCTCCGGCTGGGTCCACACCCCGGCGAGCGCCTCGACCCGGGCGACGACACCGGTCTCCTCCTCGATCTCCCGCACCAGCCCGGCGGCTGGCTGCTCACCGGGTTCGAGGATGCCGCTGACCAGCCCCCACCGACCGTTGTCCGCGCGCCGTCCGAGCAGGACGTGTCCCCGCTCGTCGCGCACCACCGCGGTCACCCCCGCCATCCACAGCAGGTCGTGACCCAGCCGTTCGCGCAGGGCCAGGACGAAGTCGGGCGTCGGCATGGTCCGACCCTAACCACCCCGGTGGTGGCCGCCGCAGCCCTGCTAGCGTCGGTTCCGGAGGGACAGCACCCTGAAGAAGACAGCACCCTGGAGAACCCGTCCCCCCGCCACCAGCCGCACCAGTCCCGAGAGTGAAGGGCCCACCGTGAGCACTACCCCCGTCAAGGTCGCCGTCACCGGCGCCGCCGGCCAGATCGGCTACAGCCTCCTCTTCCGGATCGCGAGCGGTTCGCTGTTCGGCCCGGACACCCCCGTCGAGCTGCGGCTCCTTGAGATCACCCCGGCGCTCAAGGCGCTCGAGGGGGTCGTCATGGAGCTCGACGACTGCGCGTTCCCGACGCTGGCCAAGGTCGAGATCGGCGACGACGCCGAGAAGGTGTTCGACGGCGTCAACCACGCCCTCCTCGTCGGCGCGCGTCCGCGCGGACCGGGTATGGAGCGGGGTGACCTGCTCGAGGCCAACGGTGGCATCTTCGCGCCGCAGGGCAAGGCCCTGAACGCCGTCGCCGCCGACGACATCCGCGTCACGGTGACCGGGAACCCGGCCAACACCAACGCGCTGATCGCGATGAGCAACGCCCCCGACATCCCGCAGGAGCGGTTCTCGGCGCTGACGCGCCTCGACCACAACCGCGCCATCAGCCAGCTGGCCGCCAAGACCGGCGCCGCCGTCACCGACATCACGCACATGACCATCTGGGGCAACCACTCCGCCACCCAGTACCCCGACCTGTTCCACGCCGAGGTCGGTGGCCGCAACGCCGCCGAGCTGGTCAACGACGAGGCGTGGCTGGCCGACACCTACATCCCGACCGTGGCCAAGCGCGGCGCGGCGATCATCGATGCCCGCGGCGCCTCCTCGGCCGCCTCCGCAGCCTCCGCCACCGTCGACCACGCCCGCGACTGGGCGCTCGGCACCCGCGAGGGTGACTGGGTCTCGATGTCAGTGCGCTCCGACGGCTCGTACGGCGTGCCGGAGGGGCTCATCTCCTCGTTCCCGGTCACCACGAGCAACGGCGACTGGCAGATCGTCCAGGGCCTGGAGATCAACGACTTCTCCCGCGCCAGGATCGACGCGTCCGTCAAGGAGCTCGAGGAGGAGCGCGACGCCGTCCGCGGTCTCGGCCTGCTCGGCTGACCCGGCTCCACCGCATACCTCGAAGCGGCCGCCCCCACCCGGGGGCGGCCGCTTCGCGTTCAGCTGCGGGGCGACAGGTCGAGCACTGAGGTGATGAACGCCAGGGCCAGGCCCAGGACGGCCATGGTCGCCACGTCGACGCCCCGCGAGCGCACTGCGAGCCCGCCGCTGCGGGCGGTCGGCAGCACCAGGCGCAACAGGGCCGCGAAGCCCAGGCCGGCCGCCATCGTGTAGCCGGCCGGGCGCACCTCGTCGACGGCGAACAGGACCACACCGGCCACGAGCACCGGGGCGGCGACCCACCACCAGCCCAGGCGCGGCGCGGTCACCGGGTCAGGCCGAGGTCTCGGCGAGCTGGCGCTCGGCGGCCGCCACGATGTTGGACAGCAGCATCGCGCGCGTCATCGGTCCGACGCCGCCCGGGTTCGGGCTGACCCAGCCGGCCACCTCGGCGACGTCGTCAGCCACGTCGCCGGCCACCTTGGACTTCCCGTCCTCGGCGACGATCCGGCTCACGCCGACATCGAGCACGGCGGCTCCCGGCTTGACCATGTCGGCCGTGATGAGGCCCGGCTGACCAGCTGCGGCGACGACGATGTCGGCCTGCCGCACCTCGGCTGCGAGGTCGCGGGTGCCGGTGTGGCAGAGCACCACCGTGGCGTTCTCGCTGCGACGGGTGAGCATCAGGCCGAGCGGACGACCGACGGTGATGCCCCGGCCGACGAGGGCGACGCGGGCGCCCGCGATCGGCACGTCGAACCGGCGGAGCAGCTCGATGCAGCCGGCCGGCGTGCACGGCAGCGGCGCCTCCTTGCCGAGGACCAGCCAGCCGAGGTTGGTGGGGTGCAGTCCGTCGACGTCCTTGGTGGGGTCGACCCGTGACAGCAGCGCGAACTCGTCGAGGCCGGTCGGCTGCTGCACGAGGAACCCGGTGCACCCGGGATCGGCGTTGAGCTCGTCGATGACGGCCTCGACCTCGGCCTGGGTCGCGCTGGACGGCAGGTCACGACGGATGCTCGTGATGCCGATCTCGGCGCAGTCCTTGTGCTTGGCGTTGACGTACCACTGGCTGCCGGGGTCCTCCCCCACCAGCACCGTGCCGAGACCGGGGACGACGCCGTGCTCGCGCAGCACGTCCACCCGCCCGCGGAGCTCGTCCTTGATGGTCGCCAGGACCGCTTTGCCGTCGAGGATGCGTGCCGTCACGGTCGCCCATCCTGCCACGCCGCGTCGGCGGCTCCGTACCGGCGGGGCGTCACCCCGCGCGGGGCACCGCCGCCGCGAGCGCGGCGACCGCCTGGGTGAAGCACTCCGCCGGCGGGGTGACCAGTCCGGCCCCCACCTGGCCGGTGCCGGCGACCCGGCCGGCCATGCCGGTGTTGATCTGGGGCAGGATCCCGGTGCGCGCCACGGCGGCGACGTCGATGCCCGTGGGCGTTCCCCGGAACTCCAGGATCGGCACCTGGTAGGCCGTGTGCTCACCCACCGTGATCTCGTACATCGTGCGCGTGGCGCGCAGGGCGAGCGGGACGTCGCCCCCCACGAACTTCACGATGGCCGGGGCCGCCGCCATGGCGAAGCCACCGATGCCGGCCGTCTCGGTGATGGCGGAGTCGCCGATGTCGGGGTTCGCGTCGTCGGGGCCGTACGAGCCCAGGAACAGCCCCTCGGGGGTGTTGGCCGGCCCGGTGAACCACCGGTCGCCGGTGCCCGCGGTGCGGATCCCGAAGTCGGTGCCGTTGCGGGCCATCGTCGTCACGACCGTCGACCCGGCGATGCCCTCCGCCGCCAGCGTCGAGAGCTTGCAGGCCGGCATCCCGAGGTTGAGGAAGAAGTGCTCGTTGGCGCCGGAGAAGCGCACGGCCTCGGCGATGTCGGCCGACGAGCCGTCGGCGGTGATGAGGGAGGGCAACAGCTCGCGCAGCAGCATCAGCGAACCAGCACGGTTGCGGTTGTGGCCCTCGTCGCCCATCTGGAGCATCTGGCTGATGATCGACTTCACGTCGATCGGGCCCGCGGCGCGAATCGCCTGCTGCAGCAACGGTCCCAGCACCGTGTTCATCCAGCGCAGCCGGTCGATCACCTCAGGGCCGTACGCGCCGTAGCGCAGCACCTTGCCGAGTCCCTCGTTGAGGGAGCACCAGGAGGTGTGGTCGTGCACCTCGTCGCGGAGCTCGTAGACCCACATCGACGGGGAGACGACGCCCGCCATCGGGCCGACGGCGTCACGGTGGTGGCACGGCTCGAGCTCGACGTCTCCGCGGGCCAGGGCGGCCTCGGCCGCCTCGGGCGAGTCGGCCATGCCCTCGAAGAGCATCGCGCCGATGAGCGCGCCCCGGAGCGGACCGGAGGCGCGCTCCCACTCGATGGGCGGGCCTGCGTGGAGGAAGGTGCCGCGCTCGAGCCCGAGCGCCTCGCTGGCCGGCCGGACGTCGACGAAGTCGGCCCCCGCCGACGTCATGCGTTCCAGGGCGATCCGGTTCGCCTCGACACGGCGCGGATCGCCCATCACGCGGGTCAGGTGTGGCGCCGTCCCGTCCAGCGGTGGCTGCCAGTCGGTCTCGGTCACCTCGACGGCTTGGTCACGCAGCGCGTCGGCGAACATCGAGGCGCCGGCGGTCGCGACCACCGGGTCGCTCTGCAGGAGTCCGTGCAGGGGGGTGCTCATCGGGTCGCTCCGTCCCGGTCGCGGCCGAGGTGGGCCAGCGCCTGCCTCGTGGCAGCCGCGTTGGACAGGTGCACCGAGGCACCGGCCGCAGCCAGGCGGGCGGCACTGGACTCGAGGCCCTGCGGGTCGCCGCGGGTGCCGGTCAGCGAGACCACGACCGGCAGCTCACGACCCGCGGCCGCGGCCACCGCCCGGGCTGCCCGGATCGCGTCGGCCAGCTCGGGGGCGGGGTCGGGGTGCGCGCCGTGGCCGAGCACGAGGTCGAGGAGCAGCACCCCGCAGCCCGGGTCGGTCGCCTCGGCGGCGATCCGCTCGAGCCGCAGCGTGGGGTCGATCATCGGGTGGGCCCGGCCGCGGGTGAGCTCGTCGTCACCGAAGTCGATGACCAGGTGGGTGTCGGCGCGCAGGTCCGCGCCGAGGGCCAGATCGGGCGCCAGCGGGATGTTGGACCTGATCCCGGCGTCGCCCAGCTGCTGAGCGGCGACCAGCATCGCTTCGTCGGCCAGGGTGCCGCCACAGAACAGGCCCCGCAGGTACCCATCACCCGCCCGACCCCCAGTCTTTGAGCGATCCGACGGACCAGGACCCGTCGGATCACTCAAAGACCCGAGGGCGGGGGTGGCGGAGGTGGCGGAGGTGGGGGTGGTGGGGGTGGGGGTGGCGAGGGCGTCCCACTGCGGCCAGGTCGGGACCTCGCGGCCGAGCGAGCCCAGGAAGGTCTCGACGGCTGCCGTGAGGTCGGGGCGTCCTGCGCCCAGCGTCGCCCAGTGCACCGGCGTGCCGAGCCCCGCGGCATACTCCTCCAGCTCGGTGAGCACCTCGGCGGCCGGCGGCTTCGAGACGACGAGGATCGACTCGGTCGCGTCGTCGGCAGCGAGCGCGGCGAGGGCCTGGCGGGTGGACCGCCCGCCCACGGCGGCCGAGAGGTCGCGTCCGCCCACTCCCAGACAGTGGCTGACCCCGACTCCGGCGGCGTCGAGCAGCGCCATCACCTGCTGGGCGCCGGTGCCCGACGCGGCGACGATGCCCACCTGGCCGCGGTCGACGACGTTGGCGAAGCCCAGCGCCACCCCGCCCACGACGGCCGTGCCGCAGTCAGGACCCATCACCAGCACGTCCTGTCGGGCGGCGGCGTCCTTGAGGCGCACCTCCTCCTCGACGGGCACGTTGTCGGAGAAAACCATCACCGAGACCCCTCGGGCGATGGCGTCGAAGGCCTCCACGGCAGCGTGCTGCCCCGGCACCGAGACGAGTGCCAGCGTGGCGTCACCTGCGGCGATCGCACGGCCGAGGGTGCGCGGTGGCGGAGCCTCACCGAAACCCCCCGCGCCCGACCCGGCCGACCGCAAGCCGGCCAGGGCCGCCTCGAGGGCTGCCAGCCCGGCCTTGATGCCGTCGTCGTCCTCGGCCCGGACGGCCACGACGAGCTCGTTGGGCTGGACGCCCTGCGGCACGGCGAAGCCCATGGCCGCGATGACCTCGAGGTTGAGCTCGGTGGCCATGGCGACCTGCGCCGCGGACACCCCGCTCGCCCCGGCCACCTGCCGTGAGACCTGCATCAGGCTGACCGAGTCGTAGTAGGCACCGCTGCGGACCTCGAGGTGGTCGGTCACGGCAGGCTCCTCGGGGTGGCGGGCAGGTCGGCGGGCAGCGTGGCGGGAGTCGTCAGCATGGTCGGCGGGGTGACGACGGACGGCGAGGACAGGGCGTCGAGGCACCCGGCCAGCCCCCCGAGCAGGTCGGCACCCGAGGTGTGGCCGATCGCGAGCACCGCGCGCGCCGCCTCCCGGAGAGGAGCCGCGTCGCCCTGTGTCGCTGTGGTGGCGAGGCACTCGAGCAGCCGCGTGACCGGCTCGGCGGCATACCCCTCGGCAGCCTCGCGCAGCAAGGCCGCGGACAGGCTCGTCGTCGCGGCGAGGCGGGGCTCGACCGCCGGCCACAGCTCTGCGACGAGCGCCGGTGAACTGTGCGCGTGCAGGTGCAGCCCGAGCAGGACGCCACACAGCACGTCGTCGCCACTGGGCGTGAGTCCCGGCCCCGCGCCGACGAGCGCGCCCACCCGGTCGGCCAGCGCGTATGGCGCGCGGTCGCGGCGCAGGAGCAGGTCGACGACGCCTCGGGCGGGGGCACGCCAGGGCAGCGACAGAGTCGAGAGGCGGCCGCCGCGCAGGGCTGTGGTGGCGCGCGGGACGGAGCGCGGGTGCCAGGTGCGCACGGCCCGGAGGGTGACCGCGGCCAGGCGCACCGCTCCACCGCCGACCACGACCTCGTCACCCGGCTGGGCGCCCCAGCCCACGGTCGGCAGGTCGGTGGCCACGGCGAGCGCGGTGGGGAGCCGCAGCCCGCCCCGGGTGACGACGGGCAGCACGTCGCAGTGCCCACCGACCCGCAGGTATAGCGCGGTCGGGAAGACGGCCAGGACGGTGGCTGGTCGTGGTGCACCGTGGACGAGGGCCACCGACCGGGCCGAGACCGCTGCCGGCCAGGTCGTCGTGGGCGGTGCCATCACCGACCTCCTCCGCGCGCTGGTCCGTCGTGATTCGGCGGACTGACGCAGCGACGCTATCGAGTGCGATTACAGTCACCTCATGGTGAATGTTGCCAAGGATGGCGGCGTGGTTGACGCGGAGTTGCCATCGGCCGTCGGCCCCGCTCCGAGCCGCGACCTCGTGGGGGGCGTGAGCCTCGAAGGGCTCCTCACCCTGCCCTCCTTGGCGGGCACCGAGCTGGTCCACGAACCCGACCAGCTGCTCCGTGGGGTGGTGCGGGCGTCGTTGCTCGGAGCCGCCGCCACGCCACGACACCACCTGGTCTGCACCGACGCCGAGACCGTGGAGGCGTGGGAGGCGGCCGGTCAGGACCCCCTCGACCAGAGCGCCCTCGACGGCGCCGCCGCCCTGGCCATCGCCGGGGGGTCCGCCGACCAGGTCCGCCGCTGGCGCGCGCGGGCGACCACGGTCGGGCTCCCGCTCGTGCTCGCCCCCCGCACCGTGCGGGCCGAACGCATCGTCACCGAGGTGCTCGGCGCGGTCCTCGACCAGCAGTCCGGCATCCTCGAGCGCGTCGAGGAGGCCCACCAGATCCTCGTCGGTGTCGTGCTGGCCGGCGGTGGGCTCGAGGACCTCTGCCAGCGGCTGGCCGGTTTCCTCGGCGGCGCGGCCATGGTGACGAGCAGCGACGGCCGGGTGCTGGCGCAGGCCGGTTCCCACGAGGACCTCGCGGCGGCGCTGGCGCTCGACTGCTTCGACCGCACCGGGCGGCTGATCACCGAGCACGAGCCGGTCGGCATCCGTCGGAGCCACGGCGTCGAGGCCCGACGGGCCATGGTGCGGATCGCGGCAGGCAACCTGAACCACGGCCTGCTCGCGGCCTTCGTGGGCGACCGGTCGCTCACCGCCGACGACGTCCACCTGCTCGAGCGCGCAGCGACCGTCGCGGCACTGGCGATCACCAAGGAACAGGCCGTCTCGGCGGTGGAGAGCAAGTACCGCGCGGAGTTCCTGCGTGACGCCCTGGCCGGTCGGGCCGGCACCCCCGGCGAGGCGGTGGCCCATGCGGCGGCGCTCGGCTGGGACATCGACCGCCGGCTCGTGGTCGTCGTGGCGGAGACCGACGAGGACGACGCGCACTCGTCCCGCTCGCCGGAGGAGGTGGGCGTCCTGCAGGAGCGCTTCGCGCGCGCCTGGAACCAGGCGATGGCGGTCCGCGACCCCCGCGCCCCGGTCATGGGGTTCAGCCAGGAGGTGGTGGCCCTCTGCGCGGTCCCCGAAGGAGCCGACACCGAGGCGATCATGCGCACCGTCACCGAGATCGTCCGCGTCATCAGCGGGATCGGCGGCGGTGGACGTCGCACCTTCTCCACCGGTGTCTCGCGCCCGGTCGAGTCCGTGGCCGACCTCCCCCAGGCCTACGACGAGGCCCTGTCGGCGGTGAGCGTCGGCCGGCAGCTGCACGGTGACTCGGCGGTGACCCACTTCGACGGGCTCGGGGTGTTCCGGCTGCTCGCGCTGATCCCGGACAGCGCCGACCTGCGCCGGTTCGTCGACGAGGCGCTCGGGCCGTTGTCGACCGACGACTCCGCCGAGAACGCCGACCTGCGCAGGACCCTGTCGATCCTCATCGACACCAACATGAACGTGGCCGAGACCGCGCGCCAGCTGTTCTTCCACTACAACACGCTGCGCTACCGCATCGTGAAGCTGGAGAAGATGCTGGGCCCGTTCACCACCGACCCGCAGCTGCGGCTCAAGCTCGCCCTGGCGCTCAAGGTGCACCAGATGCGCGGCATCTGACCGCCCTCGCCAGGAACCTTTGCTAGCTGTACTGACCGGGGACGTTGGTTGAGTGGGTGTGATCCGCTGATCTGATCAGTGGCGCGGGAGGGCCTCCCGCGGTGGAGTGGAACTGCCTAGGTATCCGCTCACAAAACAGGAGGCCCTCGTGTCCCACGCTAACGCTGCCCTGACCCCTCGTGCCC